>JBATLU010000082.1:0-7325 GCA_049289475.1 Pontixanthobacter sp.
GTCTTCAGACCGCTGCCCTCATTGGCGAATTGCTTGGCTGCCGGAGCCAGCACAACATTCTCCGCCGACGCGGGAACCCCGCCCAGGGCCAGAGCAAGCGCGGCAATGGGTAGAATCAGATATTTGAAACTGTTCATCGTACTGTCGCTGCTATAGCATCAGGCATGATCTGGCTGGCAAAATCAGGATTGATCTGCAGCGCAACAATCAGCGCACCGGCGACAAAGCCGATGGCAAAATTGCGGTAAATGTCCGATTTCATTTTAAACATGGTGATGGTCTTTTGCTTGTTTGTGCGAATCTTGGGCCTTCTTAACCACCAGCACTTTCATTCCGGTGAACGCGCTGTTGTCAGTTTGAATTACGTTGGGTTTGGCCAAAAGGTTTCAATCCGCCAAAAATAACGGCCGCCCTCAGTCAGCAAATGCCTCTGTGGCCACTAGTTTTGTGACTTCAGTTGTTGGATCAGTGCCGGAAGTGGCGCATTCCGGTAAACACCATTGCCAGACCAGCTTCATTCGCCGCGGCAATCACTTCGTCATCGCGCATCGATCCGCCCGGTTGGATTATCGCAGTGGCGCCTGCTTCGGCGGCCGCCAGCAACCCGTCGGCAAAGGGGAAAAACGCGTCTGAGGCAACTGCGCTGCCAACCGCGCGCGATGCGCTCCAGCCGTATTTTTCGGCGGCTTCATGCGCCTTCATCGCGGCAATGCGCGAACTGTCGCGGCGGTTCATCTGACCTGCTCCAATGCCGGCAGTTGCACCGTTATTGGCATAGACAATAGCGTTGGATTTAACGTGGCGCGCCACCGTCCAGGCGAACAGGCAATCTTTCAGCTCCTGCTCGGTGGGCTGACGCTCGGTCACGACTTTCAGATCAGCTTCGGTAATTGCGCCATTGTCGCGCGACTGGACCAGCAGGCCGCCGGTAATCGGCTTGACCGACAAACCGCCGCGGCGCGGATCGGGCAGATCACCGGTTACCAGCAGGCGCAGGTTTTTCTTTTTGGCAAAGGCCTCGCGCGCCTCGTCGCTGACCGATGGCGCGATGACCACTTCGGTGAAGATCTGGCAGATCGCTTCTGCCGTCGCGCCATCGAGCGGAACATTGACCGCCACGATCCCGCCAAAGGCCGAAACGCTGTCGCAAGCGAGGGCTTCCTCCCACGCCTCGATCAGCGAAGCACGCTGCGCCACACCGCATGGGTTGGCGTGCTTGACGATGACCACTGCCGGAGCGCCGCCGGCAAATTCAGCGCAGAGTTCCAGCGCCGCATCGGCATCATTGTAATTGTTGTAGCTCAGCTCCTTGCCCTGAAGCTGCTCGGCCTGGGCGATACCCTTCGCATGCGGACCAACCGGAGTGTAAAGCGCCGCCTTCTGATGCGGGTTTTCGCCATAGCGCAACTCAACCGGCGCCCTACCGTTGACCGCCAGCATATCGGGGAACATCTGGCCCTGATCGGCAAACGCGAACCACTGGCTAATCATCGAATCGTAACTGGCGGTTGCGCCAAATGCCTTCGCCGCCATTTTCTTGCGGAAATCGAGCGACGTCGCGCCGCGGCTGGTTTCAAGCTCGGCGGTAAGCGCCGGATAATCCGACGGGTCGGTTACAATCGTCACGAATTGATGGTTCTTAGCGGCAGAGCGCACCATGCTCGGCCCTCCAATATCGATATTTTCGATAATCTCGTCGCGCGTGGCACCGCGCATCACGGTCGCTTCGAACGGATAGAGATTGACCACCACCAGATCGATCGCTCCGATTGCGTGTTCGGCCATGGCCGCTGCGTGTTCGGGATTGTCACGCACCGCAAGCAAACCACCATGGACCATCGGGTGAAGCGTTTTGACCCGCCCGTCCATCATCTCGGGAAATCCGGTCAGATCGGAAACATCCTTCACCGCAAGCCCGGCTTCGCGCAGTGCCTTGGCCGTTCCGCCGGTGGAAACCAGCTCCACTCCGCGCGCGCTGAGCGCTTGACCCAGCTCGACCAAACCACTTTTGTCGGACACTGACAGCAGAGCCCGTTTGATGGTGACCTCAGACATAATACGATACTATCCCATTTTCTTGAGCAGCCAGGAGAAACTCCCTCCGCTGCGCGATGTCATCCCCTGGACAACCAATTGCTGGATCGGATGCGGGCGGCCATTGCCGTCAACCCACAAGCTTTCCTCTATTTTCAGTTCGCGCCGGTCATTGTTGGCGTGATCGCCGGCCGCCATGCGGAATTGCCAATAGGTGCCATCGGGTAAGGCCAGCCCTGCACCTTTGCCATCTTCCGAAATGCCGATTTCGATTCCGGTGCCGATATGGAACCGGATGGCAAATCCGATCTTGCCGTTCTTGCCTTTCTTGCCGGTCGGAACCAGCAAATCCTCTCCGCGCAATTCGCTGCCGTCCTCGCGCATGATCAAAACGCGCCGGTGGGTCAGGCCAAAGCGCGAGGCATAGCCGTCATGGCTGGCCTCGATCCTTGTCGCCAGCCCTTGCTTGAGGCTCAGCGTCTTTCGGTCAACCTCGACCTCGTTCACCCCGGCGCCCAATTTGCCGTTGATGTGCACAGCGGTTGAATTCACATCGTCTAGGATCAGCGTGGAATGCGCGGCCGTGGCGCGCAGACCCTGCTCGATACGTGCAGGAACTTGCCCACCGCCAAATGCCGCGCCGCCGCAATTGACAATTATCCGCTGGCCGCGGGCACAAAATTCGAATGCCAATGTCGAGGCGCTGCCTGACCGTGCATTGCGCGACAGTGGCGGAGGAGCAGCATCGAAAATCAGCGTTGTCTTATTGCTCGCGGCGCGTTGATAGCCCCACTGCCTGACATTCTTCAGCGGCCGCGTGCGCACCCCGCTGGCATCGATTAGTGCCGCCAACCGGTCTGCGCGCACTGCGCCAGCGCCTTGCCAACTGCCGAGCGCACCATCCGAATGGATCAGAGTCAACAGCGGGGGAACCAGCAGATCAAGCATTTTCGCCAGCGCTTCTGGCGGGTCCATGTCGCGCGCGCGATAGCAGGCTGATACATCGACCAGCAAAGCAATCGCATCCATCTGAGCCAGTGGACTGCGCGACAGCACGCCGCCATCATCGGCAACCAATTCTCCCAATGCCCGGATCAGCCCCGCTTCACCAAACAACCGCCGCGGCCGACCTTCGGGAAGCAAGAGACCCGCCGCCACGATGCCGCACCATCCGGTGACTTCGCCCAAGCAATCATTGGCTTTCGAAACATTGCGGTCGAGCCAGCGCGCGGTCTCCGCCATCGCCTCGAGGATCTGGCCGCGCAGTTTTGTGTCCTTGCCCGACAGGATCAGCGGCGCGTGCACCAGCCAGTTGAGCAGACGGTGCCCAGCATGCTCAACATTCCACGGAGTGCTTTTGCCCGGCTTGGCATTTTCAGCAAGCCAGGCAGTGATAACTCGCTCGGCAGTGGCGGTGCATTGTTCGCGCGGCGCGGATGCCGCCAGATCGCCCAGCCAAGAAAATCCGTGAATCACACGGTCAAACGGCGGCGTGAGGCGCGCCGTGGGGGAGAAATCCATCTGCGTGATCGGCGCCTTGACGCCGTGGACCAGAAAATGTCCGGCACGCAGAGCCACGCCCGCAGCCCGCTCGCCAACCAACGGCGACACGACTGTACCCAACAAGCGCGGCTTGGCCGGCTTGGAAAAGGGAGAGGATAGCGTCGAGGCCGACACACCCATCCGGTAAGCGAACCGGATCAACCGTTCGCCCACATTGGCGGATGGCGGGGCAAAATCCGCGATCACCAGCGCGCGGCCCGGCTCCAGTGTCTCGCGTCTGGCCGAATGGGCTGCGCTTTCGCCCATAATCAGCGCATCAGACCCGTCGGCCTGCTGATCGGCGAAAGGAATCGCCATTTGATCGGAACCGGAATGGCCAGCGGTGGCAGACACAGTATCGCCGGACAGGAAATCTTTCGTTCTCACCGGCGCCTGATGCATTATGCACCGTCCTTGAGCGCAGCGATATTGGCAGCATAATGACCCGGCCCACCTTTGAAGGTTGCCGACCCTGCCACCAGCACATCAGCACCTGCCGAGACGCATTGACGCGCGGTTTCAGGGTTGACCCCGCCATCAACCTCAAGGTGGATCGGGCGCCCGGTCGCATCAATCATCGCGCGGATTGCTTCGATCTTGCGTAGCTGGCTGGAAATAAAGCTCTGCCCGCCAAAGCCGGGATTGACGCTCATAACCAGCACCAGATCGATATCATCGATCAGATATTGAAGCGCGCTTTCGGGTGTCGCAGGATTGAGCGAGACACCCGCCTTCTTACCGAGCGCATGAATCGCCTGCACCGTCCGGTGCGTATGTGCGCCTGCTTCGGGATGAACCGTTATGATATCTGCACCTGCCGCAGCAAATTCCTCCAGATAGGAATCAACCGGACTGATCATCAAATGAACATCGAATATCTTTTTCGTATGCGGCCTGAGTGCCTTCACCACCGCCGGGCCGATTGTAATATTGGGCACATAATGGCCGTCCATGACATCGACATGGATCCAGTCGCATCCAGCCTCGTCGATTGCGCGCACCTCTTCGCCTAACCGGGCAAAATCGGCCGACAGGATGGAAGGGGAAATCAGCGGTGGCGCCATTGTTACGATGCTTCGTTGAAGGATAATCTCCCGCCTAGAAGCCGCGAGTCGCCCCCACAAGCGCGCACTAGGGGTTTTTCCACATTGGCAGGCCCGCAAAATGACGAAAATTTCCCGACAACAGGGCTTTCAAGGGCCAATCTGAGCGCCTAAAGTGTTTTGATGGTGCAAATTCACAAATCATCTTTGGATTTGATCGAGACCGATGTCGATGATGAAACCATCATTGTCTCGCTCGATAGCGGGCAATTATACGCGGTGAAAGACACCGGGCGCGCGATCTGGAAGCTGATCGATGGCAAACGGGACAGAACCGCAATCCTGGCCGAACTGGAGGCGGCCTATGGCGAGGAAGCCTCGGCCATTGAAATCGGCGTTGATAAATTTATTGCTGAAATCACTGCCGCCGGATTAATCGCGGTGGGCCTGCAAGCAATTGCGAAGAAACTATAATTCTATTATAAAGCATCCGAACGCAGTTCAGGACCAAATCGATGGGTAAAGAGAAACGACCGGGAAAACCCCAGTGGAGCGAACCCCGGCTCGACCATATCGGCGCGATTTCCGATGTTGCGGGCAGGCCGGTTCCTGTCGGGCCGCAAGCGGCGTCACGGACCAAATCCTGATCGTATCGGCATAATTTAGAATGGAGGCAATCGGCCGATGATTGCCGCATGGTGTTCTGCCGCCGGATTGCCGCCGCCAAAGCGCGCCATCATGGATGCGCTGCAAGCCTATGGCCGGCGCGCATCGTATATCGCGCTGGAAGATGGCGCATTTTTCACCTTTGATACCGATCAAACCGGATTGGTCGGCGGCCCTGCGGCCTGCCCCAGCGTACTCTATGGATGGATTGACAATCCGTCAGATGTGGCGGCGCAGCTTGGAATGACCGCTGCATCGCATTCGGCGCTCTATTCTGCGGCACTCGACCGCTGGGGCATGGATGCTGACCGGAGGTTGTCAGGAAACTACGCCGTGATTTCGCGAATGCCCGATGGCAGCTTTAGACTGGCACGATCGGCGTGGGATGCGCCGCCGCTGTATTATGTGTCGCAAGGGGGCTGGACTGCAGCATCACCGCTGCTGCGCGTGTTGTTTGCGGCTGGAGCGCCAAAACAGCTCGACCATGATGCGATTATCGACCAACTTGCCGCCAGCAGCCGGTTTGGCTCTGCGCAAACTGCCTATCGCGGAATCGGCAAGGTCAGTCTCGGCCACACTGTATATTTGCGTGAGAGGATATCCGAGGCCAGCCAATGGTATGATCCGTCCGCGATCAAACCGATCCGCTTCAAGCGCGACAGCGACTATGCCGAAGCGGCATCGGAATTGCTTGGCCGTGCTGCGCAGGATACACTTGCCCAAACTGGCAAGCCAGCACTGGCGTTATCAGGCGGACTCGATTCCCCGCTGGTCGCGGCTGCGTTGCTTGATCATTTGGCCACTGGCCGCACACTCGACACGATTACCTTTTCGCCGGACCCCAATTGGCCGGTCAGTCTGGCTCCGGGTACGATGGGAGACGAAGCCCCGCTGGTCCAAAAATTTGCCGCCATGCACCCGCAAATCACGCCGCATTTTAGCGACCCTGCTCAAGCCGGTTTCACCTTCAAATCGCGCGAAATGACCGCAGCAATGCAATGTTTTGCGCCGGGCCTGGCCAATGTCGGCATGTTTCACGGTGTCTACGCCAAGGCCAGAGAATTAGGCTGCGATTGGCTACTGACCGCCGATCTCGCCAACCAGAGCTTCAGCAATGATGGCCGCTGGGCCTATGCCGAATATGCGCGCACGGGGCGTTGGGCGGAATTGGTCAAGCTCCTGAACAACCGGCCTGGAGACCATCGGCCCTTGTGGCGCAAACTGCTCTCCTTGTCGGTGCTGCCGCACTTTCCTGATAGCGTGCAGAACCGCATCCGTGGGCTGATCCATCCCGGACGCGGGGATATGCTGGCGCTGTTGACACCGCTGAGTGAAACAGCGCGCAACATCCACCGCGAACGAGCGAGGCGTCAAGGCGGCGCAGCCGGATTGGACAATTTTTCTGGTGCTGTTTCGCATCAAGAATCCGCGACCATGGATCACGCAGCCGAAGATGGAGAGGCGGCCGACATCAGCCTTGGCTTCGAGCAATTATATGGTGTGCGCCGGCGCGACGTGACCGCATACCGCCCCTTGATCGAATTCTGTTTGGGCATGCCGACCGAGCAATTTGCCAGCGGGGGACAGGAGCGCCGCCTTGCCCGCCGGATGGCGATAGGCCGGATGCCCGAGGAGCAGCGTCTCAACCGTGATTACGGCCAGCACAATATCGACTGGATCACACGGATCGGGCGCGATCGCGCGGCGATGATTAACGCCTGTCAGACCATGCGCGGCCATCCGGTTTTGTCAGAGATTCTCGACCTCGACCGGATCATCCGCCTCCTCACCGATTGGCCCGATCAACAGACTTTCGATCTTGACCGCGAATGGCCCCGGATGTTCGCAATCCCTCAGGCGATACTGGTCGCGCAATTTGTCGGCATGGTCGAAGGGCGAAACGATTTGTAAGTGCCGCTCACCAAACTAGGGTCAGGACCTATTAATCCCACAGTCGTGGCGCCCAAATGACGAAGATATCGGGCGGAAATGCCCGCAAGGAAGGCTGGTTGCCTTTCCAAGGGCAGTTCTGGCCGAGAT
>JBATLU010000083.1:0-3292 GCA_049289475.1 Pontixanthobacter sp.
TGCCGGTAACCCCGACAGTGCATTACAATATGGGCGGAATTCCGTGCAATTATCACGGCGAAGTGGTGACCATCGGCAAGGACGGAAATCCTGACACCGTGGTTCCCGGCCTGTTCGCTGTTGGCGAAGCCGCCTGCGTATCGGTCCACGGTGCGAACCGTCTCGGCTCCAACTCGCTGATCGATCTGGTCGTGTTCGGCCGCGCAACCGGCCACCGCCTGCGCGACATTACCAAGGCCGGTGCAGCGCAGCCCGAATTGCCCAAGGACAGCACCGATCTGGCGCTCGGCCGTCTTGACCATTTCCGCTATGCCGATGGCGGCACGCCAACTGCCGAATTGCGCAGCGACATGCAGAAAACCATGCAAAAACACGCCGCCGTGTTCCGCGACAGCGCGCTGATGAAGGAAGGCGTGAAGCAACTCGCGGCGACCTATAAGAAGATGTCCGACATCAAAGTGTCCGACCGTTCGTTGATCTGGAACAGCGATCTGATCGAAACGCTCGAGCTCGACAATCTGATCGCGCAGGCCAGCGTTACCATGACGTCAGCCGAAAACCGCAAGGAAAGCCGCGGCGCCCACGCGCATGAGGATTTCCCCGATCGCGACGATAAGAACTGGATGAAGCACACCGCAGCGTGGTTCGAAGGCTGGGGCGGCAAGGGCGGCAAGGTCAAAATCGACTACCGCCCGGTCCACGAATACACGCTCACCGACGATGCGGAATATATCAAGCCGAAGAAGCGGGTTTATTGATGCTGCCAACGCCCATTGGAGAGCTGATTGCGTCAGGCGCATTCATCGCCTGATAATGGGCTGGTTTAAAAAGCTGTTCAAACACTAGGCAAATTTCTCATCGTTGAATTGCCTAATCGTGAGGGCATGGGAGCCGCCATCGAAATCTTAGGCCACGGGATAAGCTTCCGATTTCAAAGCTAAAATTGTATGTTTACTAACAATCATATGTTGGCTACGATTTCAGTCTAAACCTCTAGCGCAAGCTTTTGGAGGTGTGCCAATTTCGGAGTTCCAAATGGTTTCCAGAATATTCGCCGCGGTCACAGCCGCCTTGATATTGGCCGTATCGTCGGCACCGGCTCATGCTGAATGGCATAAGGCCCGGTCCAAGCATTTTATTGTTTACGCAGATACTTCCGAAGCAGAATTGCGCAAACGCACCGAGCGGCTTGAGCGTTTCGACGCATTGATGCGGCTGTTGTTTAAAGTCGAAGAAACAGTTCCTGTGACGGTATATATGCTTCCTTCGATGAGCGACGTCCAGGAACTCGCTAACAACAGAAATGTTGCCGGATTTTACAGTGCCAGCGCTCAGCTTGCATATGGTTTCGTGCCGCAAAGCCTATCCTTCTACGCTCCCGGATTTACGGCTGAGAGCATTTCGATGCATGAATATGCACACCACATGCTGCTTGGCGGGACTGATCGTTACATTCCAAGCTGGGCAACGGAGGGCTTGGCTGAGCTGTTTATGACTGCGAAGCTTGGTGATGATGGCAGTATAACCATCGGCGCACCTAACCCTTCGCGAAGCCAATCCATGTTCCGTGGCAGCCGTTGGTCAGTCAAAGATATGTTGACTAGCGACGACCGCAAAATCGGTCGTGATGAAGTTTTGCAGAGATATAGTCGCGGGTGGGTCATGGTGCATTATCTCTGGATGAGCGGTGAGCGTCCCGGCCAATATTCGGAATTTATTCGCTTGCTCAACGAGAGCGGCGACGCTCTGGCTTCGGGCAAAGAGGCATTTGGTGATCTTGGTAAGCTGAACAGTGAACTCAATGCTTATCTGCGGAAAAGTAACTTCCCGGCCTCGACCTTTTCCGCTGAACAATTGGGGACATCGACGGACATCGCGATTGAACCACTTACCGATGGCGAGATTGCAATTATCCAGTACCGGATGAAGTCGTTGCTTGGTGTGACCGAAGAAACAGCACCCAAACTTGCTAATGAAGCGCGGCCTGTCGGCGCACGTTTTCCGAATGATCCCGCTGTGCAACGGGCGATGGCGGAGATCGAATATGATGCAAAGCAATATGGTGCGGCGGACGCGGCTGCGGATCTTGCTTTAGCAGCCGACCCGAACAACGTTATGGCAATGGTCTATAAAGGCCGCGTTGCCACGCGAAAAGCGATGGAAGATAATTTAGCTGAAGATTGGGATGCTGCAAGGCAATGGTTCCTAAAAGCCAACAGGGCTGATCCAAACCATCCGCTGCCATTTGTGCTGTTTTACGACAGCTACCTCGCCGAGGGCGGTGTGGCGCCTGAAAGCGCGGTTGGCGGATTGTATCGGGCTGCTGTCTTAATGCCGCAAGACCTCTCGCTTCGTGCCAGAGCGTCGATTGAATTGATCCGCTCGGGCGACATCAAACGAGCCCGTTCGGTGCTTGCGCCAGCGGCATTCAGCCCGCATGCAGCTCAGGATAATCCGATGAGGAAGTTGATCGAGGAAATTGAAAAGGGATCCGATAAGGATGCTCTGTTGGCCTTTATTGACGAAGAGAAGCTCTCTAAATTGTTCAACGATTTTCTTGGCGCAGAAGCTGCCAAAGAACTTGAAGAGAAAAGAGACGGTGAGAAAAAAGACGAAGACGAAAAGGCTGCTTAACAGCGGTTAGAAAAGACCGGCCAATTGCAGCTCTATTGAGGCGAATAATCCGCTCCGCAAATTATGACGGAGCAATACTACAACACAATGTCCGATTTCTGTAAGATTTCGAAAAGAGCAGGCGTTCCGCTAACGAGCCAATCTCGGAAAGTCATCGTCAAACCGGCAAATCTTAGTTGCAGACATTCATATCGAATGCCAGCGCTGGGAAATGAACGTAAGAATTGTGAAAAGGCCGATTGGCTAAGCGCCCGAGTGGGTACCCAAGGGTTCGCCAGCGATATTTACGCCAAGCAAAGTGATCGCTGGCAAGGCAGGAAGCAATCAATTGCAAAAGGTGGAAGAACTGCACAAATATTGGGACGTCTTGCCGCTGTTGCAATCGTCACGCGACCGCGCCCTTGCGTCAGCATTGGGATTGGAAGTCGATGACCCGCTTGATGAGGCGCCACTTCGATCTGGCGCACCGGTTCAGGGGCCGGAAGGCGCTGAACGGATTTGTGGCGGCACGCCGACAGGCGAATTGCGCAGCGACATGCAGAAAACCATGCAAAAACACGCTGCCGTGTTGCGCGACAGCGCGCTGATGAAGGAAGGCGTGAAGCAACTCGCGGCGACCTATAAGAAGATGTCCGACATCAAAGTGTCCGACCGTTCG
>JBATLU010000084.1:0-9618 GCA_049289475.1 Pontixanthobacter sp.
AACTACGCCTGGCCGACCGCCGAAATCGCGGTGATGGGGGCAAAGGGCGCGGTGGAAATCATCTTCCGCTCGAAAGACCCCGAAGAGGTCGCGCAGCGGACCAAGGAATATGAAGACCGCTTCGCCAACCCGTTTGTCGCGGCGAGCCGCGGCTATATCGACGAGGTCATCCACCCGCACTCGACGCGGCGCCGGATTGCGCTGGGGCTAAGGAAGCTGCGCGGTAAGCAGCTCGAGAACCCGTGGAAGAAGCACGATAATATTCCGCTGTGAGGTGATTTGATGTTAAGATTTATCGCGTTCGCTATTGCCGTTTTTATAGCACAGTTGCCAGCAGCTGGCTCTGCCAGTTTTATTGATGGAAGCACTCTTCTTGAAAAATGCGAATCTAGAGAAAATAGCGCCACATATTATCAGGACCGATCTTTTTGTATGGCATATGTCTTGGGTGCTATAGATCAGTTGTCGCTAAACACTACCGCTGATAAAGACTTCGTATATCAAATTTGCTTACGAGAAAGTGTGACTTCAGGTCAGCTGCGGGATGTTGTTGTAAAATACCTCCGCGAAAATCCAGCAGATCGTGATAGCCAAGCTTCGTTTGCAGTTTGGATTTCTGTAAGGAAGGCTTGGCCTTGTTCTTGGGACAACAAAAATTAGTCATTTCTTCCCTCACTTCAACCCGTCTCCCTGAACTTGTTTCAGTGTCCATATCTCCTAATGCGGTGTCGGAGCGGGTTGCGGAATGGATGCTGAAACGAGTTCAGCATGACGAAGTTTTCGGAGATTGAGAAATGAAACTAGGCCGTCTCAACCACATCGGCGTTGCAACGCCCTCGATCGCGGACTCCATCGCGCATTATCGCGACACGATGGGCGCGACTGTTATCACCGAACCTTTCGACCTGCCCGAGCAGGGCGTGAAGGTTTGTTTCGTCGGCACCGCCGGTGCGGACGGAGCGATGAATGGCACCCAGATCGAACTGATCGAGCCTTATGATGAAAGCAGCCCCATCAACGGCTTTCTCGCCAAGAACCCGGCGGGCGGGCAGCATCATGTCTGTTTCGAAGTTGCCGATATTGCGGCGGCGCGCGAGTGGTTCGAGGGGCAGGGCAAACGCATCCTCGGCCCCACCCGCATCGGCGCGCATGGCACGCCGATCTTTTTCCTCCATCCCAAGGACATGATGGGGCAGCTGACCGAGATTATGGAAACACCGAAAGAGGCGCATTGAGATGACCGCAGGGCCCACCCACGCCGATTGGCAAGTACTGGCCGACAAGGAATCGCGCGGCAAGGATTTGACCCGCGAAATGCCCGAAGGCTTCGCGATCAAGCCGCTATATACAGCGGAAGACTCGGCTGACCCTGGCCTGCCGGGCTTTGCGCCGTTCACGCGCGGAGTGAAGGCGACGATGTATGCGGGCCGCCCGTGGACAATTCGCCAATATGCCGGTTTCTCGACCGCGGAGGAAAGCAACGCCTTCTACCGCCGCAATCTCGCCGCTGGGCAGAAGGGACTGTCGGTCGCTTTCGATCTCGCCACCCATCGCGGTTACGATTCCGACCACCCGCGCGTTGTCGGTGATGTCGGCAAGGCCGGCGTGGCGATAGATACGGTCGAGGATATGCAAATCCTGTTCGACCAGATTCCGCTCGAAAGCATGTCGGTTTCGATGACGATGAACGGCGCGGTGATTCCGATCCTCGCGTTCTACATCGTTGCGGGTGAGGAGCAGGGCGTTTCGCCGGAGCAGCTTTCGGGCACGATCCAGAACGACATTCTCAAAGAATTCATGGTCCGCAACACCTACATCTACCCGCCAGCACCCTCTATGCGGATTGTGTCGGATATCATCGGCTATACCTCGGCCAATATGCCGCAGTTCAACTCGATTTCGATTAGCGGTTACCACATGCACGAGGCCGGGGCGACGGCGGTGCAGGAGCTGGCCTTCACGATTGCCGACGGCAAGGAATATGTGAAGTCGGCGATGGCCACCGGGCTGGATATCGATGCCTTCGCCGGTCGGCTTTCGTTCTTCTTCGGCATCGGCATGAATTTCTTCATGGAAATCGCCAAACTGCGCGCCGCGCGGACCCTGTGGTACAAGGTGATGGACGATCTGGGCGCGAAGTCCGAACGTTCCAAGATGCTGCGCACCCATTGCCAGACTTCGGGCGTGAGTTTGCAGGAGCAAGACCCCTACAACAACGTCATCCGCACCACGGTGGAGGCGATGGCCGCGACGCTCGGCGGAACGCAGTCGCTTCATACCAACGCGCTCGACGAAGCCATTGCCCTGCCGACCGATTTCAGCGCCCGCATTGCGCGCAATACGCAGTTGGTGCTGCAGGAAGAAACCGGCATCTGCAATGTCGTCGATCCATTGGGCGGCAGCTATTATATCGAGGCGCTGACAGCCAAGCTGGTCGAGGAAGCCGAAGTGCTGATGGCCGAAGTTGATGCGCTTGGCGGCATGACCATCGCGGTTGACAGCGGCATGCCCAAGCAGCGGATTGAAGAGGCGGCTGCGGCCAAGCAAACCCGCGTTGACAAGGGCGAAGATGTTATCGTCGGGGTCAACAAATATCGTCTGGCCCAGGAAGAACATCTCGACACACTCGACATCGACAATCACAAAGTCCGCACTGGCCAGATCGCGCGGTTGAAGAAGAACCGCGAAGGGCGCGACGAGGCTGCGTGTCAGGCGGCGCTGAAGGCTTTGACCGAAGGCGCGAAGGCTGACGGTAACCTGCTCGCATTGGCAGTGGACGCAGCGCGGCAGCGCGCCTCGCTGGGCGAAATCTCCGCTGCGATGGAGGACGTGTTCGGGCGTTACGACACGGTGCCGAAACCGGTGAAGGGCGTTTACAAAACCGCCTACGAATTTGACCAGCGCTGGGCGCAAGTGGTGGACGGGGTGCAAGCGGTCGAACGCCGCCTCGGCCGCAAGCCCAAGATCATGGTCGCGAAAATGGGCCAGGACGGGCATGATCGCGGCGCCAATGTGATCGCCAGCGCCTTTTCCGATATGGGCTTCGAAGTGATCTCTGGCCCGCTGTTCCAGACACCCGACGAAACGGTGAAAATGGCGCTTCAGAATGATGTCGACGCCATCGGCGCAAGCAGCCTCGCGGCAGGCCACAAAACGCTGATCCCCGAATTGATCGACCTGCTCAAAGGCGAAGGCCGCGCCGATATCAAAGTGGTCGCTGGCGGGGTGATCCCTCCGCAGGATTATGATTTCTTGCGCGAGGCAGGGGTGCAGGGCATCTACGGTCCCGGCTCAAACGTGGTCGAATGCGGCGCGGATATGCTGCGCTTGCTGGGACACAATATGCCGCCTGCGGGGGTGTAGGCAATGCCTTATAGAAGAGAGTTTGTTTTACCAGAACTGCTGTTGGAACTTATTCAAGTCCGTGACAAACTGCGCCAACGCTATAATCAAAATGGCGTAGATTTGAAATTCACTCCCGATGGTAGGATGGTGGGCGACCTAGGCGAAGCGATTGCAGTCGAGTTGTTCGGAATCAATCTGACTCAAGGTACCGGGATAGACGGTATTGCCCCTGATGGGCGCACCAGCGTGCAAGTTAAGGCGAGCGGCATATTCGGAGGAGCAGCCTTCCGTCCAATAACTACCGAGTCTTGCGCTGAGCATCTTTTGTTTTTTCATCTCGATTACGAGAAACGCTCCGGTGAAGTGATCTACAACGGTCCCGAGGCTCCGGTTAGGGCTCGATATGTGGATGGCAGAACGGGTCAGATTACAGTCACCGCCAACGCGCTTCGTCGCATGGACGAGAATGTAGAAATAAATCAACGATTGAAGAGGATCGATTTCCATTGACCCACCGCCTAGAAACCCAAGCCGTCCACGCTGGTTGCGCACCCGATCCGACCACCAATGCGCGGATCACGCCGATCTATCAGACCGCGTCCTATACCTTTGACGATGTCGATCACGCCTCGCGGCTGTTCAATCTTCAGGAATTTGGGAACATTTACACCCGCATAATGAACCCCACCAATGCGGTTCTGGAAGGCAAGATTGCCGCGATGCATGGCGGGGTTGGGGCGCTGGCGGTGGCGTCTGGCCATGCAGCGCAGATGATTGTGTTTCACACGCTGATGGAGCCGGGCTGTGAGATTGTCGCGGCCAAGAAGCTGTATGGCGGATCGCTCAACCAATTGGCGCATAGCTTCAAAAAATTCGGATGGAAGACCACTTTCGTTGATGCAGACGACGTGGCCAATGTCGCCGCCGCCATCACCGACAAGACACGCGCGGTGTTCATCGAAAGCCTCGCCAATCCGGGCGGGGTGGTTCAGGATATTTCCGCCATCGCCAAAGTCGCGGATGATGCAGGCATTCCGCTGATCGTCGACAACACCATGGCCAGCCCCGCGCTGTGCCGCCCGATTGAACATGGCGCGGATATTGTGGTGGAATCGACCACCAAATTCCTCAACGGCCACGGCAATTCGGTTGGCGGTGTGATTGTGGATTCGGGCAAGTTCGACTGGACCGCCTCAGACAAATTCCCGACCATGAGCCAGCCTTGCGATTCCTATCACGGCGCGGTGCTCAGCGATGCGGTGGGAGAGATTGCCTTCATTATCGCTTGCCGCGTTTTGGCTTTGCGCGATCTTGGTCCCGCGATGGCGCCGATGAATGCGTTCCTGACGCTGACCGGCATGGAAACACTGGCGCTGCGGATGGAGCGGCATTGTGACAATGCGCTGACGCTCGCCAAATGGTTGCAATCGCATGAGAAGGTCGCATGGGTCGGCTATGCCGGACTGCCCGCCAATCAGTATCATCCGCTGGCGCAGAAATATCTCGGCGGACGCGGCGGCGCGGTGTTCACCTTTGGCCTCAAGGGCGGGTATGATGCGGGCGTGAAGCTGGTGTCGAACGTGAAACTGTTCAGCCACCTCGCCAACATCGGCGACACGCGCTCGCTGATTATCCATCCCGCTTCAACCACGCACAGCCAACTGAGCGAGGCAGAGCTGTTGACCGCAGGTGCTGGTCCTGATGTCGTTCGCATTTCAGTGGGTATCGAGCATATCGATGATATTATCGCCGATATGGAACAGGCCCTGAGGCAGATTTGATTGTAACCTCGATGGGCACGCGTAATACCAAATTTATAGGAGGGTGATGGGATGAAGGGCTTCAAATATCTGGCGCTAGTGGTTTGCGCATGCCTGCCGGTTGCCGCTGGCGCACAGGATTCCGAAGATGGCAATTACAGCGAATATCGCGACAATGTGTTGCTGCAATTTGTCTATAACGAAGCGAACGAGCCGCCATATTCGACCGGTTGGTCCATCCATGTGGAACAACCAAACAGCACCAAACGGCTGGTCTATATCGAGGCGCAAGGCAAGCTTCCGTGGACCGGTGTGATCGCATTCGACTGTGACGAAAGCGTTTCGGGTGAAATGGTGAAGATTACCCAATCCTCCGAACCGGGTTTGCCAGGGATTTATGATCGGAGCCTGACGCTGGGCGAAACGGCGATTTCCAAGTGGAAAATCTCTAATGTCGTCGAAGATATGGTGGGCGCTGACGGTGCTGAAGGATTTTACCGCATTTTGCCTTACGAAGCCTATGTGATCGCTCGCTATGAAGCGTGTGAAAGAATGGAAGCATCCAAAGGTTGAAGGCTGAAATTGGCAAGTCGGGTGAATTGGCGCATCGGCGCTAAAGTGCGTTGCGGAACCGTGAGAATTGTTTGAATTGCAGCGTTGCTGATTTGTATGCGGCGCATGATGTGGACCGGGAAATAGTATAAAGATGTTCAAGAAAATCCTCATCGCCAATCGCGGCGAAATCGCTTGCCGGGTCATCAAGACCGCGCGCCGGATGGGTATCGCGACCGTCGCGGTTTATTCCGATGCAGACGCGCGTGCGCCATTCGTGCGGATGGCTGACGAGGCGGTGCATATCGGGCCGTCGGCTGCGGCGGAAAGCTATCTGATCCCAGAGAAAATCATCGCGGCGTGCAAACAGACGGGCGCCGAAGCGGTGCATCCGGGCTATGGCTTCCTGTCCGAACGCACCAGCTTTGCAGAGGCGTTGGCGAAGGAGGGGATCGAATTCATCGGCCCGCCTGTGGGCGCAATCGCGGCGATGGGTGACAAGATTGAATCCAAGAAACTCGCGCTTAAGGCCGGCGTCAATGTCGTTCCCGGCTTCGTTGGCGAGATCGAGGATACCGAACACGCAGTGCGCATCTCGGCCGAGATCGGCTATCCGGTGATGATGAAGGCCAGCGCGGGCGGCGGCGGCAAGGGCATGCGGCTTGCCTATGACGAGAAAGACGTGCGCGAAGGGTTCGAGGCGACCAAGCGCGAAGGGCTGAACAGCTTCGGTGATGACCGCGTTTTTATCGAGAAATTCATCCTTAATCCGCGCCATATAGAGATCCAGATACTGGGCGATAAGCACGGTAACATCCTTTATCTCAACGAACGCGAATGTTCGATCCAGCGACGTCACCAGAAGGTAGTCGAAGAAGCACCGTCGCCGTTTGTTACACCGAAAATGCGCAAAGCGATGGGCGAGCAATGCGTCGCTTTGGCGCGGGCGGTGGATTATCACAGCGCGGGTACGGTTGAGCTGATCGTCAGCGGCGCAGACCCAAGCGGGGAGAGTTTCTACTTTCTTGAAATGAACACCCGCCTGCAAGTCGAACATCCAGTGACCGAAGCGATTACCGGAATTGATCTGGTCGAACAGATGATCCGCGTTGCTTACGGCGAGAAGCTCGCCATGACGCAGGATGATGTGAAGATAGACGGGTGGGCGATTGAGAACCGCGTCTATGCCGAAGACCCCTATCGCGGGTTCCTGCCCTCGACCGGACGCTTGGTTGAATATGAGCCGCCGGTTGAACCCTGGGCAGATGACGGCAGCGAAAATGGCCGCCGCGGTGTGGACGGTATCCGTGTCGATGACGGCGTGTTCGAAGGCGGCGAAGTCAGCATGTTCTACGACCCGATGATCGCTAAGCTGATCACTTGGGGCGAAACGCGTGATGAGGCAGCGGATTTGCAGGTGCAGGCGCTCGATGCGTTCCGGATAAAGGGGCTGGGGCATAATATCGACTTCCTCAGCGCAATTATGCAGCATGAGCGTTTTCGCAGCGGTGAATTGACCACCGGCTTTATCGCGGAAGAATATCCCGACGGTTTCGAGGGCGCTCCGGCTTCTGAAAAACTGAAGCGCGGGCTGGCGGCCATTGGCGGCGTGATCGCCACCGCTAATGCCGACCGGGCACGGCGGATCGACCAGCAGCTCGATGGCCGCAATGCGCCTCCGGGTGATTGGGTCGTCTCGCTGGACGGGCGTGACTATGCGGTCAGTCTGGAGGAAGAGGGCATCACTGTTGACGGCGTTCTGCTCGATCTGGAGATGGAATATACGCCCGGCGATGCGATGATTGATGTCGGCCTTGATGGAGAAGATTTGACCGTCCAGCTTGCGTCAACGCGCACCGGCTTTGTGATGACCACCCGCGGCGCCAAACATGTGCTGCGGATCCTTCCCGCGCATGTCGCACCGTTGGCGCGGCATATGATCGAGAAAATTCCGCCCGATCTGAGCAAGTTCCTGATTTGCCCAATGCCGGGCTTGTTGGTGAAATTGCATGTCGAAGAGGGCGAGGAAGTTCAACCCGGTCAGCCGCTCGCCACTGTCGAGGCGATGAAGATGGAAAACATTCTGCGCGCTGAAAAGACCGGAACCATTGCCAAGATCAACGCTGCGCAGGGCGAAAGCCTCGCGGTTGATGCAGTGATACTAGAGCTGGAGTAGCACCGGGCGCCGGGCGCAGGATTTTTGCACTGGCGATATTTTCTTAGCGGAACCTATCCAGATATCACATTTCAATGTTGCAATGACATTGCGGTGTGATATCTGAGTCGATATGAACAACGCAACTTTCAATCAGATCACCGCTATCATCGAAGATGGCACTATGTCTCGCTCGGCACTTGCCCGCGCTGCCGGGCTTCATGCCAACAGCTTGCGCGACTGCGGCAAGCCCGGGTGGAACCCGACAGCGGAGACGCTCGCGAAGCTTGAACGCTATCTGGCCGAGAATGACGAACGTCCGGTAATTGTCGGGATTGAAGAAATTATCGAGGAAGCGCGCAACGGCCGGATGTATATTCTGGTCGATGATGAAGATCGTGAGAACGAAGGTGATCTGATCATTCCGGCGCAGATGGCGACTCCGCAAGCGATCAATTTTATGGCCACCCATGGACGCGGGCTGATTTGTCTGGCGCTGACCAAACAGCGTGTCGAGCAGCTCGGCATCGGTTTGATGAGCAGCAACAACCGCACGCGCCATGAAACTGCCTTTACCACTTCAATCGAAGCGCGCGAGGGTGTCACCACCGGGATATCCGCAGGCGACCGGTCGCGAACAGTGTCGGTGGCGATCGACAGCGGCAAGGGTGCAGACGATATTGTAACGCCGGGCCACGTCTTCCCGCTGGTTGCGAGAGAAGGCGGCGTTTTGGTGCGGGCGGGACATACAGAGGCATCGGTCGATATTTCTCGCCTTGCCGGTCTTAATGCTTCGGGGGTGATCTGCGAGATCATGAATGACGACGGGACTATGAGCCGGATGGACGATCTCGTCCGTTTTGCCCGTATTCATAATCTGAAAATCGGTACGATCCGCGATCTGATCGCTTACCGGCGCGAGCACGACCATCTGATTGAGCGCCGTATGGAACGCGATTTCACCAGCCAATGGGGGGGTGACTGGAAAGCGGTGTGTTTTCATAACAAGGCCACGCGCGAGGAGACTTTGGCGCTGGTCAAAGGACGGATTGATCCTGCCAAGCCAACACTCGTCCGGATGCAATCAATGTCGCTCTTTGCGGATATTTTTGCTGAAATCGGTAACCGCGCTTCGTTGATTCGTCGCTCGATGGAAATGATCGGCGAGGAGGGATCCGGCGCGTTGGTGCTGATCGACCGTCCACAAATGGATTATGTCAGCAGAGCAATGAAGCGGGAAACGAAGCCTTCTGTTCCGGAATCTGGAGACGAGATTTCGATGCAACGCGATTACGGCGGCGGAGCACAAATTCTGGCTGAACTGGGCATCCGCGATATGATCCTGCTGACCAATACCAGCCATTCTTTGGTTGCGCTTGAGGGTTACGGGCTGTCGATTGTGGGTGAACGGCCCATCGATAATGTCTGAGCTGTTTCGTTAGCTTGCAGTGAGTTTTGTGTATCGCCCGTCGCTATAGATCAGAGGTGCGATTTGCCCTTCCAGCCGTACGCGGTTGACAGTGCCGACGAAGATCGAGTGGCTCGCATAGGTGAGCGCGGCATTGATTGTGCAGAACAAATTGCTTTGCGCGTCGGCCAGATAGGGCGTTCCCCTATCGTCATATTGCCAATCGCCGGTCTGGAATCGCTTGAGTTTTTCCGTCCCGCCGGAAAATGCCTGCGCCGCATCTTCGTGGCCGTGCCGCAGTAGATTGACGCAGAATGCCGCATCGCGTTTGCCCGCTAGAACTGGATGCATGCTCGCATTGCGGTTGACGCAAATCACCAGCGAGGGCGGCTCCATAC
>JBATLU010000085.1:0-3235 GCA_049289475.1 Pontixanthobacter sp.
TCCTTGCGGGCATTTCCGCCCGATATCTTCGTCATTTGGGCGCCACGACTGTGGGATTAATAGGTCCTGACCCTAGGTCGCGTTTAGAAGGTTTGAGGCATCAATTGTCGGATGCGAGACAATTCGCACTTTACCCCGGTGCGCGATTGAAGCTTATCCCGTTCGATGCACAACTGCCCGTCCTTGCTCGGTTCAACATAGAATCCCGAGTAAAAATCCTTCGCTGAGCATGCTTTTTCCAGATTGGCCGCGATCAGGCGTTGATCGCGCATATACAGCATCAAACGGTTGTCCTGTGTAGTCTGGACCCCGGCAATCTGGTTCATTTTCACGCATTTGCCGATTTTGCGTTCAACCAATTGTTGCGGCGCTCGGCGGGGCTGGACTTCCGCGGTTAGATTCTGGCGGTCGGCTCTGCGCGGGGAGACACGAATGATCACCCGTTGTTCGATAGTAACCTGATATTGGATCGGTATTCCGCCCGGCCCTTCCAGCATCACCCATTCCATCGGCTGCACGGTCTCTTCAGGCGTAGGATAAGGGGTAAGCCGCGATGCCTCGTCGCTGGTTGCAGGCGCATCGCCTTGCATTGCCGAAAACGGCAACATCAGCGCCAGCGGCGCAAACAAGGCGGCAATATTGGGCATGCTTAAGCGGCTAAAAACTCCCCAAATTATTCGGCGGGATGCCGGAATAATTCCATCAATGTCCTGTCCTTAAGCCCGAAGGTTGAATGTCGGCTTAATTGCTTGCTTAATTAACGCAAGAGCTAGCGCGGATTATCCGACCTGTGGCATAAGGCGGATGATGACCGCGCCGAAACACCCGCAAGCATTTCTCGATCAGGCCTTGAGTCTTCTAGGGCCGCGAGGCTTAACCAGCGACCAAAGCCTTATTTTACCGTGGCTAACCGATTGGAGAGGCCGATATTCGGGCGCGGCAATAGCGCTCGCATCTCCTGCGAATACCGCTGAAGTTGCCGAATTGGTCAGGCTTTGCGCTAATCACACGGTCGCGATTGTACCGCAAGGCGGGAACAGCGGCATGTCGGGAGGGGCGACACCGGACAAAAGCGGATCGGCCATCATCCTTTCGCTTCGCCGGATGAACCAAATCCGCAAGCTTAATACCGATGCACGCAGCGTCACTTGCGAGGCTGGCGTCATACTTCAAAATCTTCACGAAGCTGCGTCGGCCGAGCGATTGCGTTTCCCGCTCACACTTGGCGGCAAGGGTTCTGCGACGGTCGGCGGGCTGATTTCAACAAATGCCGGCGGCACACAAGTTCTGCGACATGGCACCATGCGGGCGCAGGTCTTGGGAATTGAAGCCGTTATGGCCGATGGGCAGATCTTCAATTCGCTCACCCCGCTGAAGAAAGACAATCGTGGTTTCGATTTGAAGCAACTGCTGATCGGTTCGGAGGGAACTCTTGGTATCGTCACAGCAGCGACGCTGAGGCTGCTGCCGGAAACGGCTGGCCGTTCGGTCATGTGGGCGGGCCTTGATAGCCTCATCGATGCGCGCAAATTGCTGCTGCATTGTGAAGCATTTGCCGGAGAACATTTGGAGGGTTTCGAAGTGCTGCCCGCGCATTGCCTTGATGCCGTTCTCAATCATTTGCCTGATGCGCGCTCGCCCTTGCAAGATTCCTATCCATGGAATGCATTGATCGAATTGGTTGGTACGCAGGATACAATCGACACACTGCCCGACCTTTCCGAGGCTATCCTCGCAAACGCTTTGGAATTGGGGCTCATCGGTGATGCAACCATCGCGGCAAACGAAACGCAGGCCGAACAATTCTGGCTATTGCGCGATTCGATTTCCGAGGCAGAACGCGCAATTGGCCCCGCAATGCAGCACGATATCTCGGTTCCAGTGGGCAAAATGGCGGAGTTTGTAACCGCGACAATTCCTCAAATCGAAAACCGATTTGCCGGAACCAGAGCGGTTGCGTTCGGCCATTTGGGCGACGGCAATGTGCATTATCACGTTCTCGCCCCGACCGGGGCAGCGCGCGGCGTATGGGAGGAGCAGGCGGGCAAAGAAATCAGCGCCTTTGTGCACGATCTTGTCACCCAATGGAATGGCTCGATCAGTGCCGAACATGGCATCGGTCAGATGAAAGTTGCCGAACTCGGTAGACTGGGCGATCCGGCGTCGCTGTCGATCCTGCGCAGCGTCAAAAACGCGCTTGATCCAACCAATATGCTTAACCCAGGAAAGCTTATTCCGCCTACGGCCTAGGTTTCACAGCCCACACCCTGCACACTTGCTCTTAAGTCCAACAGCCCGTAAAGCGCGCGCTTCATGCGGGAGGCGTCTTGGCACTTTTCGCTCCGAAATTCTTACGACCACTTAATTCAGACCGACTGGAGAGAATCCATGGCCACTGCGCCGCAACCCCAATTGCCCCTGTTTTACAACGATTTGATGCCGCTAAACAGCCGCGACCACGCGAGCTGGAAAAGCAAGACCATGGAATCGGCGGAATGGCTCAAAGGCCAGCACGCGATTCCGTTGACGGTTGACGAATTTGTACAGGCGCAGCGTGATTTCCCGATTATCTTCTCGTCGGGCGACAATCCACTGCCGCTCGCATTGATGGGTCTGAACGAAGGCGTTAACACTTTTGTCGATGACAAGGGTAAAGTGAACGATCCGATCTATCTGCCCGCTTACATCCGCCGTTACCCCTTCATGCTCGCCAAGCTGAAAGAAGACGGCGACGAATTGTCACTTTGCTTCGATCCGACCAGCGGTTCGGTTGGCGAGTATGATGATGGCGCAGAGCTTTTCGACGGCGAAGGCAAGCCAACCGAAGCGACGCAAAACATTCTGCAATTCTGCGAGCATTTCGAAAATGCCGGTCAACGCACCAAATCATTTGTTGACGAGTTGAAGAAGCACAATTTGTTGATGGATGGCGAAATCGCAATCTCGCAGCAGGACAATCCTGACCAGCCATTTGTTTATCGCGGCTTCCAGATGATCGATCAGGAAAAGCTGCAAGATGTCCGCGGCGATGTCCTGCGCGAATGGAACAAGAATGGTATGCTCGTTCTGATCTATGCGCAAATTATGTCGCTCGATCTGATGCGCTCGATCTTTGCTCGCCAAGTATCGCAAGGGACCGCACCGGTTCCTGCTGCTGCGCCTGCTGCATAAAGAACCGCAAACAATTTCATTTTATGGGTAATACGGGGTTGAACAATTCCGTATTACCCCCAAA
>JBATLU010000086.1:0-2315 GCA_049289475.1 Pontixanthobacter sp.
CAATTGAACTGCCTCTGCTCCTGCTGCAATCTGACCTGCCAGATATTCGATCGTTAGAGCGGTTATTGCATCGATAATGGCCCCGAAAGCACCCGGATCGCGGTAAGCCATAGCGCGCGTTTCGTGCTGGTCACGGCTCCCTTCGCCTGCAACCATATAGGTCGCCACCGTCCAAGGTGATCCAGCAAAGCCGAGTAAGGTGGTCTGTGGGCCCAATCCTGCCTTCACCTTAGCGACGGTCTCATAGATCGGAGAAAGCCGTTCAGTCACCGCTTCAAGGCCGCTGAGCGCATGATCGACCAGCGTTGGGGAAAGTTTGGGGCCCTCACCGGCAAGAAACTCGAGCTTCTGGCCCATTGCGAAGGGAATGATAAGAATATCGGAAAACAGGATCGCGCCATCAAAACCGAACCGTCTGATCGGCTGTAAAGTAACCTCGGCCGCTGCATCGCAATCATAAACCAGCTTTAGAAACCCGCCCTTTTCTGCACGTAAAGCGCGATATTCAGGCAGATACCGCCCAGCCTGGCGCATAAGCCACAGCGGGGTTTGCTTGCTACGCGAGCCGCGCAAAGTATCGAGAAGGATTCCAGCCATCGAGGGCCCTCTTACTAAATAATATAGTATTTAAAATAGGTTGTAGAATTATGTTGGCCCTGTGGATTTCGGGGACAAGTCCCCCCTGCCCGATTTCTCCCGCAATTAACAGGCTTTTGCGCGATGCGACTCGCGCGAATTGCGCGTCAATCAATAGCTGTCCACACTATCCCCAGCCTGTCGACAACAGGGTTTTGCTGTCCATAAAAAACATTGGAGCTGACTCGTATTGGGCATGGAAATGCCGGTCTAACTTGTCGTCAGCTTTATCCCGTGGTTTATGCCCGTTAATGTCCACAAGCCCGGAACCCTGCCGGATATGATCCGAATCATGCCATGAGCCGCCTCCATCTACACCTTCTGTCGGATTCGACTGGCGAAACCTTGGAAATGGTTGCGAAGGCTGCGCTCGCGCAGTTCGAAGATGCCGATATCATCCGTCATTTCTGGCCAATGGTGCGGTCAAAACAGCATCTCGACCGGATTGTGCCCGAACTTGCGAGCAATCCCGGATTGGTGCTGTTCACGCTGGTTAATCCCGAAACGCGTCAGCGGCTGGAGGACCATTGCCGCCAGCTGAGCTTACCCGCCGTCCCCGCGCTCGACGCGGTTACAGCTGCGCTTGAAGACCAATTGGGTCAGGCGGCGCACGGCAGGCCGGGCCGCCAGCATTTGATGGATGACGCTTATTTCCGCCGCGTTGACGCGATCCATTATACGATTGCGCATGACGACGGGGTCGGGTGGGAGAATTGGGAAGAGGCTGATATTGTTCTGGCCGGTGTGTCGCGTTCCTCCAAAACGCCGACCAGCATCTATCTTGCCAACAGAGGCTATAAGACAGCCAATATTCCGCTGGTGGTCGAGAGTCCGCCGCCCGATATGCTGTTCAAATTGCGAAAGCCGCTCGTGGTCGGGCTTACCACCGCGCCCGAACGGCTTGTGCAGATCCGCCGCAACCGCTTGCTCAGCCTCAATGAACAGACCGAAACATCTTATGTTGACGACGAATTTGTGCGCGAGGAAGTGAAGTTTGCGCGGCGGATGTTTGCCGACAATGGCTGGCCGGTTATCGATGTAACTCGCCGCTCGATTGAAGAAACCGCCGCCGCAGTGATCAATCTGGTCGGTGAGCGCGACCGGCGCGATACTCCGCCAACCGTCGGGACCAAGCCGATATGATCGTTCTGGCTTCAAAAAGTGCCTCGCGCCGGGCGATGCTCGATGCTGCCGGTGTTGCCTATCGATGTGTGCCAGCCGCAATCGACGAACGCGCGGTCGAGCGGGGCATGGTGCAGACCGATCCTGTCGCCATCGCCAGCGGTCTCGCCGCAGCAAAGGCGCGCGCCGTTTCAGCCTTGGAAAAAGATGCAATTGTTTTGGGCAGCGATTCGCTGGTTATGTGCGGCGGGCGGCGGTTTGATAAGCCGGAAGACCGCACGGCTGCCGCAGCACATCTCCGGTTCTTTTCCGGCAAGATGATGGAATTGCATAGCGCTGCGGCACTTGTCCGGAATGACCGTATTCTCTGGCAAGGCAGCGCCAAGGCGTCACTCCAACTGCGCGATCTTTCAGAGGAATTTATCGAATCCTATCTTGAGGTGGAATGGCCAGAAGTGGCCGGATGTGTAGGTGTATTTCGGATCGAAGCGCTGGGAGTGCAGCTGTTTTCATCGATTGACGGCGACCAGTTTACCGTGCTCGGCATGCCTTTGTTG
>JBATLU010000087.1:0-6614 GCA_049289475.1 Pontixanthobacter sp.
GCTGCTCGCTATGCCCGCAGCGCTCGCCGCAAGTTGGGGATTTATGCTGCCTGCGGGAACAGGCCCGAACGCAATCGCGTGGTCCACTGGCCGGATCAGATTAAGCCGAATGGTCGGCGCAGGCCTGCTGCTCGATCTGATGGGGATTTTCCTGATTGTCGGGCTGGTATGGGGCGTGGCGGCGCTGGCATCCTAACAGCCCGCCAGACTCACCACATCTTCGAGATAGTTCCTTTTTGCGCGTGGAGGTCACCGCCGCTGATCCGGTCCCAGAACCGTCCGCCGACGATCTGTTCCATGTCATATGTGTTGACCAGATAATCGCTCAATTCACCGTCGAGCCGCTCGTTCTTCATTTCGAAAGTCCACAAATTCAGCTGGCCGCGCTTGTTCTCTGTCAGCACGCTTTTGACGAAAGCATGCGGGACCGGCACGTCGATACCGAAATATTTCTGATCCTTGCCGATAGTCTCAACCACTTGGCCGAAATAGAAAATCGGGCAGGTCAGGACATAGGTCTCAAGCGTGCTTTCTTGTGCATCCAACTCGCGAATGCTCTCTTCCAGTTCGCGCCATTTGCGCCGGTTGAGATCGGCATGCTGGGGCGACATATTGGACAGCAGGAAGGTTTCGCTGTTCTGGATGTTCTGCAAATCCTGATTGGCGCTCGCGACCAGATGGCCGCGATCATATCCGCTTCCGGTATAGGCGCGCAAACCCGCCCGGAAGCGGCGCGGCAAGCGCGTGTCCGCTCGAAAATTGTTCAGCCGTTCGACATCGGGTAAATCGGACACCAGTTCGCGGTTCCGGTTCACAATCTCCAACGTCCATTTGGCTTGACGGAAATACCAAGAATAACCGATGGTTGAGTAGCGCCCGGTCAAAATCTGGTCGCAAACGGGTGCGCCGTAACGAAGTTCCGGTTGGATCTGGAATGGATCATTCATAACAATGCTCGCTTTGTTCTAAGAAGTCTTTCAAAACAAAATTGCGCGACTCGTCATTTTATAAGGCTGTTATCTGGCTAATTATTTGTGACATCGAATGAAATGTAAATACAACAGCCGAAAAATGTCGGCGCAGCAACTTCACCGGATAATTGCAGAACAGCTTGAAGAAAGTGGTTTCAGATGATACCGGATTGCGGAAATGGTTTGCCGGAGATGCGTTCCTGCGGAGGTTAGGAACGGGGTGCCGGTTTGCCCGCCAAGTTCCTGCCTTCCTGGGAGCGTTTGAATAGGAAGACCACCGGCATGACCGATGCAACCGACGCTGTCACCACCCCCACCCCGCGCCGCAATCCCAAACCCAAAATCACCACCATTGGCGGACGCGAATTGAAACCAAGCACCTTGATGATGGGCCACGGTTATGATCCGGCGCTGTCCGAAGGTTCGCTGAAAGCGCCGATATTCCTCACCAGCACTTTTGCATTTGAAAACGCGGCTGCGGGCAAGCGTCATTTCGAGGGCATCACCGGCAAACGCCCTGGCGGCGCGGAAGGCCTTGTCTATTCGCGCTTCAACGGTCCCAATCAGGAAATCCTCGAAGACCGGTTGTCAATCTGGGACGGCGCAGAAGACGCGCTAAGCTTCTCCAGCGGGATGACCGCGATCACGGTGATGCTGCTGGCCTATTGCAATGCTGGCGATGTGATCGTCCATTCGGGTCCGCTCTATGCCGCAACCGAAGGTTTTGTGGCCAAGGTGTTGAGCAAGTTTGGCATCACTTACATAGACTTCGCCGCAGGCGCGACGCGCGAGGAAATCGACATTGTGCTCGATCTGGCCAAAGCCAAGGCTGCTGGTCAGGGCGGCAAAGTAGCGATGGTCTATCTTGAAAGCCCGGCCAACCCAACCAACGCGTTGGTCGATGTCGAGGCAGTAAAAGCTTCGCGCGACGCGATCCTCGATGCCGAAATCACCCCCATCGCAATCGACAACACTTTCCTCGGCCCGCTGTGGGCGCGCCCGCTCGATCAGGGCGCAGACATCGTCGTTTATTCGCTGACCAAATATGTCGGTGGCCATTCGGACCTCGTCGCGGGCAGTATTGCCGGAGCGAAGAAGTGGATGGACCCGGTGCGTGCGCTCCGCAACACGATGGGCGGCATTTGTGATCCCAACACCGCGTGGATGCTGCTTAGATCGCTGGAGACGGTCGAATTGCGGATGCAGCGCGCGGGCGAAAACGCCGCCAAAGTGTGCGCTTTCCTGCGCGATCATCCCAAGGTTGAGGGGCTCGGCTATCTCGGGTTCATCACCGATCCGCGCCAGCAAGACATTTTCAACCGCCATTGCAGCGGTGCTGGATCGACCTTCTCGCTGTTTATCAAGGGCGGCGAGGCAGAGGCATTCCGCTTCCTCGACAGCATGAAGATCGCCAAGCTGGCGGTCAGCCTGGGCGGCACCGAAACGCTCGCCAGCCTGCCCGCGGCGATGACGCATCTGTCTGTACCCGATGAACGCAAAAAACAGCTTGGTATTACCGACAATCTGGTGCGTATCAGCATCGGTATCGAAGACCCGGACGATCTGATCGCCGACTTCGAACAGGCGCTGGCGCAGGTTTGACGCAAGTAATTTAGAACAAAGAGCTTAGCGATAATGAAAATAGCCTTCCTCGCCTGCCCCGAGACCATGCCCCGCGCCGCTACAAGGCGCGGGGATGCGTTTGAGCATGATTTGCAGGTTGCGGCCTTGCGGCCAGCTATCGAGGCTGTCGGCGGCGAACTGGTCGAGATCGACTGGCATTCTCCGCTGGCAGATTTTGCCGGGTTCGATTGCGCTTTGCTTGGCACAGCTTGGGATTATCAGGACCAACCAGACTCGTTTCTGAAAAAGCTCCAACAATTGGTAGCCGCCGGTATCGACGTGCATAATCCGCCTGCCTTGGTCCGCTGGAATATGGACAAGACTTATCTGCGCGATTTGTCTGGTCGCAGCGCGCGGATAATCCCGACGCTGTGGTCGGACAATCCCTGTCGTTCCGATATTGCCGCCGCGCTTGACCATTTCGGAAGCGAACAGGTGGTGGTGAAGCCGCAGATCGGCGCGGGCGGCACCGGGCAGCATGTGTTTGGCCGCGAAACCCTCCCGCCTGACACCTGGCAGATGGGTCAGGCCGCGATGATCCAGCCGTTTCTTGCCGCGATCAAGCATGAAGGCGAGTTGTCGCTGGTGTTTATCGATGGTGCTTTTAGCCATGCGATCCGCAAGATACCCGCGGCCGACGAATACCGCGTGCAGTCGCTGTTTGGCGGACGCGAGGAACCGATCACGCCTTCCGATTCCGATATATCGGCAGCGGCCAGCATACTTGCCGCAATTCCGTTCGAGACGCCGCTCTATGCGCGGATAGATCTGCTGCGCGCAGATGACGGCGAATTGATGGTTATGGAGGCGGAAGCAATCGAACCGTTCCTTTATCCCGCGCAAGGACCGGACTTGGGGCCGCGGCTGGCCGAAGCGATCAGATGGCGGTTGGAGAACCGTTGATATCGGGCAAATCCTCGAAGAACAAAGACACCAGCATCGCCTGACTGCTCACCCCTGATTTGGCATAGACCTGACTAAGCTGCGAGCGCACTGTGCCAGAGGCCGCGCCGCGCAACTCGGCAATCTCCGCCGCACTGCAACCCTTGAGCGCAAACAGTGCCACTTCCTGCTCGGCTTCGGATAATTTCCATTCGCGGAAACGAAGTTGGACCAACTCTGCCAACGCGCCCTTGGCGACCGCCAGCGCAGCATCGCGCCGCTGTGCCTCGGCAAACAGACGCTTTGTGTGCAACGCGCTGATTACGACGCCCGCAAGCAGCGCGAAGGCGATCAGCAGTTCCGCAATCGATGCCATTGTCTCACCCTCCGCCACGGCATCCTTATAGGCATCCGCGACAAAGAAGATTGCCGCGAGTGCCTGGAATACGGCGAGAATTGCCACAATGGCGGCTTTGCGGTTTGTGTGCGCGTCGAGAATCATCAACTCGCCCGTAGCACAAGTGTCCAACGCGCCCAATTTAAGCGTCTGCTTATGGTGAAAGTATAAAATCGGGCGCACAGGATGGTCATCAGGCGCTCAAAGTGCCGTAGCGGATTGGACCATTTCGTTGACGCCCTCACACGCAAATGCACTCAGCAAAGTTCCAGCGGTGACGCTGGGGTTCTGGATCATCAAAATTCTCGCCACAACCTTTGGCGAAACCGCTGGCGATACTGTGAGCATGAGCTGGTTGGGCGAAACCACCGCGCAGGCCGGTTCGGGCGGACTTAATGGTTATGTCGTAGGCACCGCGATCTTCGGAGCGATCCTGATTGCGTTGGTCGCGCTGCAGATCAAGGCCCGCCAGTTTCATCCGTTCCTGTATTGGGCCACGATCATCGCTTCGACAACGGCGGGCACTACGCTGGCAGACTTTGCCACGCGCTCGCTCGGTATCGGCTATCCGGGCGGATCGCTGCTGCTGCTCGGTCTCGTTCTTGCGTCTCTGTTCGCCTGGCATCGGCGGCTCGGCAGCATTTCGGTGGCCACCGTGCATGAGCCGCGGGCCGAGATATTCTACTGGCTGACGATCACCTTCTCGCAAACCTTGGGCACTGCATTGGGCGACTGGGTGGCCGATGGTCCGCTTGGCTATCTCGGGGCGGCGGCGATTTTCGGCGGCCTCTTGACGGTACTGGCGCTGCTTTATTGGCGCAAAAGCATCAGCAATGTCGCGCTATTCTGGGCCGCCTTCATCCTCACCCGCCCGCTTGGCGCAACAGTCGGCGATTTTCTCGACAAGCCGGTCGCGCATGGCGGGCTGGAATTCAGCCGCCCCGTCGCTTCACTGGTGCTGGTGTCCGCGATTGTTCTGCTGATCTGGCTGGTGCCCCAAAAAGCAGGCAGCAGGGGGATGATCCCAAATCATCGCCACTGACATAGTAAAGGCCGCCTCAATTGTTGCAAAATTATCTCAAACAAGCTTGTGCCGTCATTAAATTCCAACATTACAATCCAGCATGATTGAAACATGCAATCACATCCCTTAGCCGCGATTGGTCTACCAATACAGGGGAAGTGAATATGAGAAATTCTGCTACTTTGAAGGCGCTTGGCCTTTCCGTATCGGCACTGGGCCTTGCATGGACCCCAGCCGTTCATGCACAAGACGCCGCCGCCGAAGCTGCCGCGCCTGCCGAAGAAGGCACGATCGTTGTCTTGGGTTCGCGCCGTACCGACCGTTCTGCAACAGATTCAGCTTCCCCGGTTGATGTGATCAGCGCGACCGAACTGACCGGTCAGCCAACACCGAACATGCTCGACGCGGTTCGTAACATCGTCCCATCGTTCTTTGTCCCCCAGAACACGATTTCCGACGCATCAACCTTTGTTCGCGCGCCTTCGCTGCGCGGCCTGCCTGCCGATAACATCCTGGTGATGCTCAACGGCAAGCGGTTCAACCGTTCTGCGCTGGTCCAAGTCTACACCGGCGGTGACACCGCTCTTTCCTTCGGCTCGCAGGGTGCCGATATTTCTTCGATCCCGGCAATCTCGGTTGGTAACCTTCAGGTTCTCCGCGATGGCGCGACCGCGCAATATGGTTCGGATGCCATCGGCGGCGTACTCAACTACGGCCTTCGCACCGACACCGGCGTTGAGATGCAAGCGCTTTACGGCCAGAACTATGACAATGGCGGCGACGGCGAGACCTATCAGCTCTCCGGCTACGGCGGCGTGAAATTCGGCGAAGGTGGCTTCATCAGCGTGGCTGGCGAATACTCAGACACCAATGGCACCAGCCGCGGTGTCCAGCGCGCTTCGGCGGTCAACATCGCCAACCAATTCCCCGCGCTGGCAGACCAGCTTCCCAATGCGCCCGGCCCGGTTCAGATCTGGGGCACTTCGCCGTCGAAGGGCTGGAAAGCCGTGGTCAACAGCGAGTATGAATTCTCGCAAGCTGCAATTTTCTATTTGTTCGGTAACTTCGCCCACTCCAGAGCTGACCAGAGCTTCAACTATCGCGAACCCATCACGACGACCGCCACAGCCTTTGACGGCACATCGACGGTTACCAAGACACTCGGCCGCAACTCGGCTTTTGCGCATCCGATCTATCTGACGGCTTGCCCGGCTGGCAACGCAACTTGCCCGACCGGCGCATTTGTCAAAGATACAACCACCTATAACTTCACCACGCTTTATCCGGCAGGCTTCACCCCGCGCTTCATCGGCGTCACCGATCAGGCACTGGGCGTCGTTGGACTGAAGGGCGAAATGGACTCGGGCATGACCTACGACGTTTCGGGATCGCTGGCACGCCAGTCGCTCGATCTGTCGATGAACAGTTCGCTGGCTCCTTCCTATGGTCCGAGCACGCAAACCAGCTTCAAGTTCGGCAAACTGATCCAGCGCGAACTCAATCTCAACCTCGATATGACCTATCCGCTCGAAGTTGGTTTCGCTTCGCCGATTACGCTTTCGGGCGGCGCTGAATATCGCCGTGAGGAATATGAAGCAACCGAAGGCGACCCACAATCCTATGGCGCTGGACCTTTTGCGGTGCAGAAGCTCTACGATCGCGTTTCACCCGGGGTGTACACACCTACTTCGGCAGCCGACTGTCCGGTGACCCAAGC
>JBATLU010000088.1:0-2243 GCA_049289475.1 Pontixanthobacter sp.
CCTGTTGAGAAGTCCACGAAGCACCACATCACAGGCAATCAGGATTGCGACGGCGATCAACAGCCCGGCAGCCAGGTATTTCAGCAAAGCGCTGATACGGTCCACGGCGATGTTGAGGCGATCGAACATGTCTTTCTTGTCCGGCGGTGGTTGATGATCGGGAATTTTAACGTGGCAACCCGGACGGGAGCGCGGCTGATGGATGGGCCGACCGCGCTCCCCTGGGAGTGAAATGCGCGCGTGCTACTTGATCTCGTAGCGATACGGCCAGACATGCCCCATTTCTTCGATTTTCGTCATGTAGAACCGGAGCACGTCGGAACCCGGAAGGCCGCGGCTGTCGGCTTCCTTGGCCATACGGTCAGGAAAATCCTTGAGCGCGAGCGCCCAGTCTTTCTTCGCCTGTTCTGAGATTTCCCTGACATCGACCTTGAGTTCGCGGAGCTTGTCGAGGCCCTCAGCATCTTTGCGGGCGCAAACTTTCGCAGTCACACCAGCCCACTCTTCGCCCATTTCCACGAGGATCGCCTTCACATCATCGGGCAACTTCCCCCACGCCCCCATGTTGATGGTGACAGCGTTGAAGAACTGCGCTCCGAAGTCGGTCTTGGTGAAGTAGGGCGCCACTTCGTTCAGCTTGAAAGCCGACCACCAAGGCGATGCCGACAGGTATCCCTCGTAGACACCGGACTGGATGGATTGATATGCCTCGTTGAGATTGGATGCGACCGGAGTCGCGCCAACGATCCAGTCGAGATTGATTCCGGCTCCGGCGATCTTGTGACCTTTCAGATCCTGGAACTCGTTCCATTCGAAATTCGAGCCCAATCCATAGTTGGTGAGGCACGCACCGCCGAGCCACTTCTGGTTGTGCTCCTTTTCAAAAACCTCGTATAACTGAGGGTACTGCTTGTAGGTCGCCAAGACCGCTTCGGTCACCTTTTCGGCGTCGGGGGAATTGAAGGGCAGGAACAGAGTGAAATTCTGCATGAACCCGTTGGAGGGCTCGAAGATGAGGCTGACAAAGCCGATGTCGAGCAAGCCGTCGCGCGTTGCTTCCAGTACTTCGGTCACCTTGGCGACCTGGCCGGCATGCAGCTCCTGGATATTTGCCGTGTGACTGGTGCGTTCTTCGATACGTTTTTTCAGCTCTGGCGCAAACCAGTTGTGCGCAGTCTCCGTGTAGGCAAGCAAACCTACCGGATGCCCAGAACCCAAACGTAAATTTATTGTTTCTGAACTGCTCATGGCAGTACTTCCGAGCAACGCTGATGTAACACAAGCGATAGCGAGAGATATTTTCTTCATTTCCTCACCCCTGTTTTAGCGGTTTCGTTTTCTTGAACCTCATAGACAAAAATTCAATTGTTTTCTGCTGATTGAATGGTTTCAAAATCGGCTGCAATTGACAATTGGCAAAATTGAGATGCGAAATATAAACACGGTTTATGGCTGGCGGCTGATTTGAGAGCCCTGTGCGGCAAGCCAGATCGTTGGGGGGAGTTGTATAAATTGGAACTCAGGGATTTGCGTTCACTGATCGGGATAGCCGAAACCGGCAGCCTTTCGGCGGCAGCAAGGAAATTGCATCTGACCCAGCCGGCGCTAAGTGCCTCGCTGCGCCGCATTGAAGATGAACTTGGCGTCCAATTGGTGCGGCGGCATTCGCGCGGCGCGGTGCTGACGGAAGAAGGCAAGTATGTTCTTCAGAAATCCTACGACATCGTGCATGACGTGGCAGAGATCGTTTCGGTCGTGCATGACCTTGCCGAAGAACCGGTCGGAAGCGTCCGTCTTGGCCTGCCGACGAATGTTGCAGGCGGATTGATTCCGGAACTGCTGCCGCAACTGCGACAACGCTATCCGCGCATCAGGCTTCACATTGTCGAGATGATGAGTGGCGCCCTTGCGGAATTGTTGCAGCTTGGGCGGCTCGACCTTGCGGTCCTGTTCGATATCCAGCCAATGGCAGGGTTGCGGAGCGAACCGATACTGAAGGAAAAACTGTATTTGCTGGTGCATTGTGACCACCCTTTGGCCACCCGCAAAACTGTGCGCCTCGAAGAGGTTGCAAGACTAGGTCTTGTACTCCCCAGTGCCCAGAATTCCATTCGCAAATTGATCGAGTCTTCCTGCAGCGCAGAAGGTTTAAGCCTGAATGTAATTGCTGATATTGATTCTTTTCCCGGTCTAATGAATTTGATCAAAGGTGGTTATGCGACAATATTTCCTACATTCATGGT
>JBATLU010000089.1:0-2405 GCA_049289475.1 Pontixanthobacter sp.
CATCACCACTAGCGAATAGGCGCCTTCGACCATCCGCAACGCATCGACCAGCCGATCGACCATAGTCGGATAGCGGCTGGTCGCGACCAGATGGATAATGACTTCAGTATCAGACGTTGATTGAAAGATCGCTCCGCGCCGGACTAGATCGTGGCGCAGGGTCTCTGCATTGGAGATATTGCCATTGTGTGCGACCGCAAAGCCGCCGCTGGCCAGATCGGCGTAGAGCGGCTGGACATTGCGCAATCCCGCACCGCCGGTGGTGGAATAGCGGACATGGCCAGCCGCCATATGTCCGGGTAATTCGGCCAGCGATTCCTTGCTGGTGAAATTGTCCGCCACATGGCCGGTACCGCGCACGGTGTAGAATTGTTCCCCGTCGAAACTGGTGATCCCCGCCGCTTCCTGACCGCGGTGTTGCAGCGCATGTAGGCCGAGCGCAGTGACGGTTGCGGCATCTGCCGAATTGATCACGCCGAAGACCCCGCATTCCTCGCGCAGCTTGTCGCCGTGCAGATCGAAAAACGGATGTGTGTAATTCATTGGATAATGACTGCCCGATTGGTGCCTGTCGAGGGCCGCTCCTTGGCGGTGTTGCGGAATAATTACAAGGCCTGCTTTGGGTGGTTTATCCCGCTTTAGTGCCGATTTCCCCATGACGCGCGGTGCATTTCATTGTAGCGACAGCTTTCCGTCTCTAGACGGGATTAAAATCAACAGCCTGCAAAGCGAGTTTCCTTGCTCCTCTCCCCTTTCGAATGGATGGTTACCAAGCGCTATATGCTGCCCGGTAAGGGTGAACGTTTCATCGCGCTTGTTGCCGGTATCAGTGTAGGCGTGGTGATGCTCAGCGTTGCTTTGCTGATTGTGGTCATGAGTGTGATGAATGGTTTTCGCGGCGAATTGCTCGACCGCTTCGTCAATCTCAATGGGCACGCGATTATCCAGGGCTACAATGGCCGACTCGATAATTGGCAAAAAGTGCTGGAGGATGTTCGCCGCACGCCAGGAGTGACGAGCGCGTCACCGCTGATCGAACAACCGCTGCTGATCACTTTCAACGGCCGTGCCGAGGCGATCCAGCTGCGCGGCAATACGCAGGCAGACATTGCCAAGTTGGGTGAGAACCTGGTGCAGGGCAATCTATCGCAATTGCGCCCTGACGCGGGCAAAATTGCCATCGGCTCACGCCTTGCAATCAAATTGGGTGCGCGGCTTGGTGATACGGTCACGATCATCAATCCTCAGGGGCGATCGACCCCGTTTGGCACCGTTCCGCGTCAGGTCGGCTATGAAGTTTCCGCGCTGATCGAGACCGGTGTTTATGATTTCGACCAAGTGTTCGTGATCATGCCGATCAAGGATGCGCAGACGTTGCTGCTGACCGGCGATACTATCGGCCTGATCGAAGTAATGACGACCGATGCCGAGAATGTTGATGAAATCCTCGAACCGCTCCGCGGAAAGCTAGAAGGGCGGGCGCAAATCAACGATTGGCGGACGATCAATTCCAGCATTTTCGAAGCGTTGGAGGTTGAGCGAGCGGCGATGTTCTTTGCCCTTTCGCTGATCGTGTTGGTCGCAGCCTTTAACATTCTCTCCTCGCTGGTGATGCTGGTGCGGGCCAAAACGCGTGACATTGCGATCATGCGCACGATGGGCGCAACGCGGCGCAATGTGCTGAAGATATTTGTCACCACCGGCACCGTGATCGGCGCAATCGGAACATTTAGCGGGCTGATCTTCGGCTTTCTGATCCTCTATTTCCGTCAGGGTATCGTATCGTTTTTTGAAGCGGTGACTGGCCAATCGCTGTGGGATCCCTCGGTCCGTTTCCTGACCGAATTGCCCGCGCGGGTCGATCCGGCGGAGGTGGTCGGCATTTGCCTGCTGGCGATGGTGCTCAGCTTCCTCGCCACGCTATATCCGGCTTATAAAGCTGCCAACACTGATCCTGTGCAGGTGCTGCGTTATGAGTAAACCTGTTGTCAAACTCACCGGTCTGACCCGTTCGTTCGAGCAAGGCGGCGTGCGGATCGACGTGCTGCGCGGGGTCGATTTGGTGATCAATCCGGGCGAGATTGTTGCGCTGCTCGGCCCGTCAGGTTCGGGCAAATCGACCATGCTTCAGGCGGTCGGCCTGCTTGAAGGCGGCTTCGGCGGCTCGATTGCGATTGATGGGGTCGATGCGACGTCGCTGCCATCTGACGGGCGGACCCAATTGCGCCGCAACAATCTGGGTTTTATCTATCAATTCCACCACTTGCTGCCCGATTTTAACGCGGTCGAGAATGTAGTCCTGCCGCAATTGGTGGTCGGCAAGGATCGCGGCGTTGCCGAAGAACGCGCCCACGAATTGCTCGGATCGCTCGGACTGGGCCACCGTCTGACGCACCGGCCAAGCC
>JBATLU010000090.1:0-2901 GCA_049289475.1 Pontixanthobacter sp.
TATCGGAACTTGCCGTCAACACGCTGCACGACGTTTCATTTCCGCCGCCTCAAGACGGCGCGCAAAATAGATGATCTTACGGATATCATAAAGTGTATCGCATCCGTCTTTTTGACCGAGCCGGTAACACGCCTTGAATATGTTGCCAACGGCGAATGACATTTCACGCGCTTCTATCAGATCGTTTAACGTAGTCACGCCGGGCGGTATATCGTAATAGGCAGTCGGCCCTCCGTCTGACTTTATCTGCGTTTGGCTGGCCGCGTTATTCATTCGCGCCACCCGTTGCAAGCCATTCGTCGGACAGATCCCCGGCCATCGCCTGCGCCCGGTCGCAACACGCCAGCGCCAGCGCCAGCAATGCCCGATCGACATCTGGCGCGCCAGGTATCTTGCTATCGGCGGTCTTGAGATAGCGCCCGACGAGCCTATTCGCTGTCGCGTTCAATTCGTGTTCTGCCACGTTTCTTGCTCTCCTTCGCCTTCGCATTCGGCTTCGTCTGTTGTCCAAATATCGGTAATGCCATCATCGCCCGCGCAACCGGGTTGTGGTTCCTCGGTGTGGATGCGCCCGAACCCGCCGCACATTTCGCACGGGATTTTTTCTTCAGGCTCATACCCGGCTCCATTGCATCGAGGGCAGATCATACCGTTACCGTGTTTCGAATGTATTCGCCGCGCCGCGTGTGGAACGTCACGGCACAAGCCGAACGCTGGCTTGAGTAGCCCATGCCAGCGGCGTGGCTGTCCTTGGCGGCTAGTGTGCTCATGCTTTCAACCACCGCGCCCCATTTCTCAAGGCGCGTTTGGTGGTGAATGTGCCCGGTGAATATCTGTCGGTATTTCGACGCGCCCCAATCGGGAGCATAATTCGCCGCAATGGCTCCGGGCAAGTCTGCGGGTTTGGCCATATCACCGTGCGCCGCGGCGATCAGCACTTCGCCGAACCGCCTGCACCATATGCGTGAAGGCGACATATCGACCTCGACGCGCGGCTCATCGGAGAACGCCATTTCCATGCCGACCGAAAGCATGGCGCTGGAATGATCGTCGTGATTGCCGGGAATGACATGCACAATGACACGCTCATGGCGTTTCAGCGCCAGCGAAACACAATCGCGGAACAGGTGGACACCGGCCCGCAGCACTTTCTGCCACCGCCCGTCATGGTCCAGCGGATGGTTGCTGCGCAGAGTTCGCAGCAGGTTTGAATCCGCATGAAAGAAATCGCCAAGTGCCAGAATGACGCCGGTTTTCGATGGCGGCGCGGATTGGCTTAATTGCGCAATCGACTTGCGCAGCAGATCCACACCGATAGACAGGTCATAATCTTCGCCCGCTTCCTCTCGCCATGCGTACAAGCCTAGATGATGGTCAGCGACGGGGTACACAGTCAACAAGTCCGCGTCAACGCCTGAAGGCTTATCCGTGGCAGGGAGCCGGTAGATATCGGCAAAGGCTTCCCGCACGGTTTCCAGTGTGTCGGCGAAAGCCTGTTTTTCGCGGTCGGTCTTGACCCATTCCGCGACCTTCTCATTCTTGGCGTTGTAAAGCGTCGAGACGCCCTTGACGGCGAAGCCGGGCGGGATCGTGCTGCCGGATAGCTCGCCGGTCAGGTTTCGTTCACTGGCTACCCTTAGCCGGTCCCTGACCGTGTGCCATTTGACGCCTAGCGCCTTCGCGGCTTCCTTGATGTTTCCGTGCGCTTCAACCGCGCGCACGGATTCCATCGCTAGTTCGTTATTGACGAAACGCGGCATTAGCTACGCCCGCGCCAACAACTGACAGATAACGTCAGCCGGGACGATGTATCCGATGCGGACCCATGTCGCCGCGAAACCCATTGATTTGACGCCTGTCCCAACATTTATGCCCACCAGGTTGCCGGATCGGTCGAAAGCCGGACCGCCTGACATGCCCCATAGCACGGTCATATCGGCAGGCACAACCGCAGCCCAATGCGCGAAACTTCTGACTGCCCCCGCGACAATGCCGCGCATTTCGAGGAAATCATCTTGCAGCGGAGACCCCAAGGCAATGATCGGTTCGCCAGTTCGCAGCGGGCGGCAATCAAGGCGGCTCGATGCGAATGCGTCTTTCTGCTCGATGCGGATCAGCGCAATATCGTATTTCTGATTGGCCCATAGCCGTTCCGCCTCGTAGACGCGCCCGCGCTCGCCCTCGATTTCGAGGTACCCCGGCTCGTTGACGACATGCCATGCGGTCAGGATCAGGCCGGGCGCTATCTGCACGCCGCTGCCATGCCCACCGGCCACGTTGATTTTCACGGTTGACCCTTGCGGCGGCGGGATATCGGCGCGGGCAATCAGGACCAAAAACACGAATACCGCCCCGGTGACGGCGGCAAGAAACGCGACGGCTAGCCGCCATGCGGACGTAGCGGGGTGCATGATGCGCCTCCTATGTAGCTAGTCGGAACGTGTCTGTGACGATGATTTGTGTCTTGCGGATGCCGTAACGCAACTCTGCGGTTGGCGTTGATCGGAGGTAACAGACTGCCGGGCGGCTCGGAACGATAGCGGTGTAAGTCCACGCGCGTTCACGCGGCCCGTCGCCCTGAGTAGGTCCGACGCTGTTTGCGCTGCTTTCCAGAACCGAAACATTGCGGAAGCCGTTGCCGTCAAGCAGGTCGCAATACAACGTGTCGCGCCAGTGCATGTCAACGGATTTGAAATATTGCACCGCGGAGATAAATTCGAGCGGCCCGGAAGCCGGCGCGCTGGTGATGCGCATCGTGTCGTAATGGAAGTAAGCGTCAACGGGCTGTAGCCGCAACCAAGCATATTCGCCGATGATAGCCAAGCCGCCGAGGCACAGCGCGACCGCCAGCATCCCAAGATGGTTAAATGCCAGTTTGAAGCTCATTGCCCATCACCCAAC
>JBATLU010000091.1:0-5994 GCA_049289475.1 Pontixanthobacter sp.
CTCCACGCCACCCGTTGGCGCCATTCCGCGCGGGCTTCGGAACTTAGGCTGGAATCAATCCCGTCGAGCAATTACCGCGCCCCGTCGGGATCGTCATTCTTGATCCGGTCGAGAATCGCGTTTTTAACCGATCCGGGCAAAGAACCATCGTCAACCGTGCTGGGGCGAATGCGTTTGGAGGCGTAGGGCTGGCTGACGAAGCTCTGTTCTTGCGGCAAGCCGTATTCTGCGGTCAGGCCGCGCTTTTGTCCGAGCGAGGTGAGCTGTTCTGCCTGCGGGAGATATCGGCCCGAAGTGAGCCATTGCTGGATCTGTTCCGCCTCTACGCGGGGGGAATTGGCGTGGAGATAGAATTCAGCTTTGGCGACTTCATGCAGCGGGCCATCTGCCTTTTGCGAGAAAAGGGCGTTAACGCGCGACCAGTTCTCTGAATCAATCGCGGCAAACAGTTCGCGGTAGTAGGAACGGTCATCATTGCTGAGCAATTGCGGAACGTTCGATGTGGTTGCGCGGTCGCGGAAATATTCAGCCGCGCTGCTGTTGGCCAGCGCAGGCACGGCGCCGCTGAACGCGGCTGTGCCCGCTACCAGCAACATGATATTTCGCCATTTGCTTGTCTGTTTCACATCAATCACCCGTCCACAAAAGCCAGCCAATGTCAGCCAGTCCATTCGAGCCAGCTGTGCCAAAATCTTTGCCTGCGCCCTGCCGATCGAAGCAGTTCTGCAAGCGAACTGACACCCATTGCCGGGATGCTTCCCCCTTCATGGTTAAAATCGTGTAAAATTGCAGCCCCTTGCGCTGTATCGTTCCCCAAAAGCGCCGGAATGCTGCGTCCGAAGGCAAGAATCCGTTCGGGAGCCACCAGCGCAATGTGATGCGTAAGCAATTCGCCACAGCCCGCAGCGCGTAATGCCGCCCAATCGGGCATTGGCGTATGCCGCCGCAGGACCGAGGCGAGATAGAGGGATTCGGGCGCAATCGCAGCAGCACGCATCATTCCCGCCAGCAATTTGCCTTGCGGGCCGGACAGCAGCGCTTCGCGGTCGCTCTCTTCGGGTTCGCCGACGATAATCATCAATTTCGCCTTGTGCGGGCCGCGCGGGCTGACAATCGGGAAACCGCCACCATCATCGACATCTGCGCTTTCCCGAAGCCAAATCTGGAACTGTTCGAGCGAAGTCGGCCAATTCTCTTTATCGCCGCCAATTCTTTTTTCGGGAGGCGGCGGCGCTGCGACCGGTTTTACGCGGGCGGTGGGCGCTTGCGAGGCTGCATTTACCGCAGCCACTTTCGCATCGGATTCGGCCAACCAATCCGTAGCGTCATCGGAAAAGTTGCTATCGATGCCCGCATCGCGCCACCAATCGAGCGCGGCAGCAAATTCCTGTGCCAGAGTAAGGTTGGATGGTTGTGCCATATCGCACGCGGGTCTTGACCTGCCGCGCCGCACTATTCAAGGGTTTGTGCGAGTTTCGAACCGCATTTCTAAGAAGGACACAATCGGGATGAGCGCAGACGAGATCGAACGGGAATCGATGCCATGCGACGTAGTGATCGTTGGCGGCGGGGTTGCCGGCCTTGCGGCGGCAATCCGCCTCAAACAGATCAACGAGGAGCTGGAGGTCATTGTCCTCGAAAAAGGTTCCGAAATCGGTGCGCATATCCTGTCCGGCGCAGTGGTCGATCCCAAATCGCTCGACGAGCTGATCCCTGAATGGCGCGAGATGGATTGCCCGATGGCCGAAACGCCGGTGACCGACAATTGGCACTGGATTCTGACCAAGGGCAAAAGCTTCTCGATGCCGCACATTATGATGCCGCCATTCATGTCGAACAATGGCTGCTACACCGGCTCGCTCGGCAGCCTTACGCGCTGGCTGGGTGAACAGGCGGAAGCACTGGGCGTGATGGTGTTCCCCGGTTTCCCCGCTGCCGAAGTGCTGTTTAACGAATCCGGCGCGGTATCGGGTGTAATTACGCAGGATATGGGCGTCGCGGCGGACGGATCGCATAAGGGCGATTTCCAGCCGGGCATGGAAATCCAGGCGAAATATACGCTGTTTGCAGAGGGCGCGCGCGGCAATCTGACAAAACAGATGAAGGCCAAGTTTAATCTGGAGGCTGATTGCCAGCCGCAGGTCTACGGCCTCGGCATCAAGGAATTGTGGGACATTGACCCCGACAAGCACGTACCGGGCCGCGTGATCCACACGCAGGGCTGGCCGCTGTCCGAAACCGACAGTTGGGGTGGGGGCTTCCTCTACCATCAGGCGAACGGACAGGTCGCCTTGGGCTTCGTCACCGCGCTCGATTACAAGAACCCCTATGTCTCGCCGTTTCAGGAATTCCAGCGCTGGAAACAGCATCCGGCAATCCGCGAATATCTCGAAGGCGGCAAGCGCGTGTCCTATGGCGCGCGCGCGATTAACGAAGGCGGGTGGCAGTCCGTGCCCAAGCTGGCGTTCCCCGGCGGCTCGCTGATCGGTTGTGCGGCGGGTTTCGTCAATGTGCCCCGCATCAAGGGCAGCCACACCGCGATGAAGAGCGGAATGCTGGCGGCTGAATCGATCGCTGCGGCGGTGGCGGCAGGTCACGAACATAGCGAGCTGATGGATTACGACAGCTCGGTTCGCGAAAGCTGGATCGCCAAGGAACTTAAGCTGGTCCAGAACGCGCAGCCGGCCGTCGCCAAATTCGGCGGCGATTTCGGCACGGTGATCGCCGGTATCGATATGTGGATGCGCCAGCTGAAAATCGGCCTGCCGATTTCGATGAAGCACGAGCCCGATTACGAGCTGACCGCGCGCGCCGATCTGTTCAAACCGGTCGAGTATCCCAAGCCCGACGGGGTGATCAGTTTCGACCGCCTGACCTCGGTCGCGTTCAGCTACACCAACCACGCCGAGGATCAGCCGTGCCATTTGCAGGTGAAAGACCCCGCGCTGCAATTGACCAGTGAGCTGGAAGTGTTTGCCGGTCCCTCGACCCGCTATTGCCCCGCCGGGGTCTATGAGTGGCTGATTGAGGACGGGCAGGAGCCAAAATTCCAGATCAACTCGCAAAACTGTGTCCATTGCAAGACCTGCGATATCAAGGACCCGAACCAGAACATCAATTGGACCACGCCCGAAGGCGGCGGCGGACCGAATTATCCGAATATGTGATTTGGCGTGAACTATTTTTAGGTTCTTGAAGTGCTTCAGCGGGAAGTCGAAGGTCCCGATGTTTGATGACGCACCGTCATCGAACCCAGTTGATATGGTTGTGCAATTTCTAAAGGATTACAAAGTTTGGAGTGACTTCGCTTCCGCAGATTCCGAGAAATTTTCGCGATTCAACTTAGCTGAGCGGTCTTATACCTCATTGGTCGGTAAGTATTGTGGTCCCGACAAACAGCACCAATTGATCACTTTCTCGAGTGATGCTTCCTTCAATCCCGACACGGATACGGTTGTAAGTGTTGATGAATCCGAAGAGAAAACCGTGGTTCGATTAAGTCATGGCGCACGCGGGTGGGACGAGTGTTTTTACGAATTTGACTTCCACCTTCGTTCAAATCGCTGGGTGTTGGATGAAGTGTATTACCTCGATGAATTCGATAATAATGCCCGCCTGAAATTCCTTTAACCAATGATACTTGTGCAAGTATGATTATCGAAACCGCCTTCGCCAAGATCAACCTCGCTTTGCATGTCCGCAGGCGGCGGGATGATGGCTATCATGAGCTTGAGACTTTGTTTGCCTTTGTCGATCAGGGCGATGTGCTAAGCGCGGCAGAGGCAGATCAGGACAGTCTGACAGTTTCTGGCGAGTTCGCCCCGCAACTGACTGATCCGTTTGACAATATCATCTCCAAGGCTTTGACCGCACTGCCCCGTTCGGGTGGGCTTGCGATTGCTATGGAGAAGAACCTCCCCGTTGCCGCTGGCCTCGGCGGTGGGTCGGCGGATGCGGGGGCGGTGTTCCGGATTATCCGCGAAATGCACGGATTGCCCGATGACTGGCGCGAGCGGGCGGCGAAGCTGGGCGCGGATGTTCCGGCCTGTGTTGAAAGCCTGACCTGCATCGGGCGCGGGACGGGGACCGAACTGGAGCCTGTCGCAAGCGATCTGACCGGAACGCCGGTGCTGTTGGTCAATCCGCGCATTCCGCTCAGCACCGCGCCGGTGTTCAAGGCGTGGGCCAGTATCGCAGGCGGGCAGGATCTCGGGCCTCTGCCGCAGGGTTCCGTGTCGGAAATCGCGGCGCAGGGCCGCAATGATCTGGAAGCGCCCGCAATCGGCCTGTGTCCGCCGATCGCCGATGTGCTGGAGGCGCTGGCCGGAACCGGGGCGTTTCTCAGCCGAATGTCGGGTTCTGGCGCGACGTGTTTTGCGCTGTTTAGAACCGACTCCAAAATGCGCGAAGCGAGCGCCCGGATAGCCGCCAGACATCCCGGTTGGTGGCAAATGCAGGGTAATCTCAGATGATCGACGATTTGCCATATCGACAAGTGGGCCAAGCCAAAAGCGGCGGGATTGTGTGCGTGGCGGATCATGCGTCCAATTTCGTGCCTGACGATATACCGCTCGGCATCGCGCCCGAATTGCTCGGCAATCATATCGCGGTCGATATCGGCACCGATGGCATCGCCGACCGGATGGGCCGCCGCCAGGGTATCGCGGCGCATATCGCCACGGTCAGCCGCTTGGTGTGCGATTTCCACCGGACCGAAGATTCGCCGAGCCTGATCCCGACCAACAGCGACGGGCATTTGATCCCAGGCAATATCGGCGCGGATGTGGAAGCCCGGCTTGACCGTTTTCACCGCCCCTATCACGCTGCGCTGGGCGAATGGCTCGACGCTGCCGAGCCCGAACTTATCGTGGCGCTGCACAGCTTCACCCCCACTCTTGAAAGCAAGGTCGAGGAGCGCCCGTGGCAGGTTGCGCTCCTGTATAATCAGGATGACAGCGCCGCGCGTCAAGCAATCCGCCTGTTCAGCGAAGAGGGTTTGAGGGTCGGCGATAACCAGCCCTATTCGGGTAAACTGCTCAATGCCACGATGGACCGCCATGCGGAGGCGAAGGGCCGCAAATATCTGACGCTGGAAATAAGGCAGGATCTGATTACCACCAAGGCGCAGCAAGCGCGCTGGGCAGGGCTGATCACAGATGTCGCGAACCGCGTTGCGCTAGCGTTGAAGGCAGAAGCTTAGGGCGTTCCAAGATTTTCTGTTTCTGTCGGGCCTTCTGCTAATGTAGGAATACTGCCAAGGCGGTGGCTCACATCGCCAGATTGACCGGAGCCGACCCATGCCTGCCTATCGTTCCCGCACTACCACCCATGGCCGCAACATGGCCGGCGCGCGCGGATTGTGGCGCGCCACGGGGATGAAGGATGGCGATTTTGGCAAGCCGATCATCGCCGTGGTCAACAGCTTCACCCAGTTTGTGCCGGGCCATGTCCATCTCAAAGACCTTGGCCAGATGGTCGCGCGCGAGATCGAGGCAGCGGGAGGTGTAGCCAAGGAATTCAATACGATAGCGGTCGATGATGGCATTGCGATGGGGCATGACGGAATGCTCTATTCGCTGCCCAGCCGTGATCTGATCGCCGACAGCGTCGAATATATGGTCAATGCGCACTGCGCCGATGCCATGGTGTGCATTTCCAATTGCGACAAGATCACCCCCGGCATGCTCAACGCCGCGCTGCGGATCAATATTCCGGTGGTGTTCGTCAGCGGCGGCCCGATGGAAGCGGGCAAGGTGGTGCTGAACGGCGTGACCAAAGCGCTCGATCTGGTCGATGCGATGGTCGCGGCTGCCGATGAAAGCTACACCGACGAGCAGGTGGAGGAAATTGAACGCTCTGCCTGCCCGACCTGCGGATCATGCTCGGGGATGTTTACCGCCAATTCGATGAACTGCCTGACAGAGGCGTTGGGCCTCTCGCTGCCCGGTAATGGTTCCACGCTGGCGACGCATGCCGATCGCAAACAGCTGTTTC
>JBATLU010000092.1:0-1577 GCA_049289475.1 Pontixanthobacter sp.
AGTGAAGGATGCGTTCGTTGAAGGGGACGGCGCGGGAAGATACTGGCTGCGACCGTTGCCCGACGAGGCGCATTTCCATTCGTGACTTCGCTGCGGTAGTCGCGCATGCCCGCGCCCTGTCCGGGCAGGTACGCTCCCCAGGTCCAATGAGGCCACCGGCCCCGGACGAGCGTCCGTATGCCAAGTGTCAACGCGAAGTGATACGATCTCTGTGTCCAGTCGACGTTGCCGAATCGTGGTTAGAACCAACCTGACATTGCTATCACGCATGCGCCGGTTGAGGGTTCTCATGCTCGTTTTTGCGCTTTTTTTCGTCGCGAAGAGCGGGATTGCCTGCGGATGTCTGCCAATCGAAGCTGTCCAGGACGGCGATCTTGCTGTCGCAGTGGTCGCAAAATTCGCGGCCGCTGTCGCGGTGAGCGATGTGTTGGACTCGGACCCCATCCCCGAGGATGTGACGACGAAAGGTTGCTGTAAGCACTGTTGCTGCCAACAGCCTTCGCTTCCACCATCCATGGTTCACCTCGTGAGCTTCGCGGTACTCCCCGCGGCTCACCTTCAGCTTCCGGCGCCGGATTCATCGAATTGGGCAACGAGCCCGTTCCGACCTCCAATCACCACGCGGCTTGCGTGAATTCGGGTGCGCCGCGCAAGACGCGGTGCTCGGAAGTGAATTTGAGGTTGCCGCATGAATCCGTTGTCCGCTCTGCACGCTTGGCGCGTGTTATGTCCCGTGATTGCAGCCGTGCTGCTCGTTACCCAGTCTGCCTGCGCTGAGCCGCTTGCATATGCGATCAATTCCGACAGTTTTTCAGAGTCGCAGCACGATCATCTCCTTCGCGTTGACCTGACGACGGGTGAATTTGAGGACATGGGATCGCTTCGTTTGGGCAGCGCGGCCGCGCCGTTTCTGGATGTGGAAGGACTCGCGCTTGATCCAGAAGGCCAGCTATGGGCGGTAGACGACGGCACCAAGACATTCTTCCGGATCGACATTGCTACGCTCCGCGCGGCGATTCCTGGAAGCCAGATCGGCAACCTCGGGCTACCGACGGGAATCACCGCCGGGCTGGATCTTGGGTTGACATTCGCATGTGACGGCACGGCGTTCATGTCTGGCGAAGTCAGCAAGACGCTCTATCGCCTCGACCCGAGCAGTGGACGGGCTACGCCGATCGGTGCCCTTGGCGCGTTGGGCTACAAGATCACTGATCTTGCTGTGTACGGCGATCTGATGGTCGGCTTGGGTTCTGAAGGCGACGAGGGCATTTACTCGATTGATCGTGTCAGCGGAACTGCACTACCGATCGGGAACTTTTCCGACACGGCGCGATTCAACGACGGGGGCATCGGATTCGATGCTGACGGTCGACTGTGGGCTGTTGTTGAGGAAGGTGGCGCAGTCCCCAGCCGCGTCTACCGTATCGATTTGGCCACAGGGCGGGAGAACCTGATCAGCCCGACCACGCCCGGTATAGAAAGCCTCGCACTCACCCCGCCGCAATGTCCCGCAGCAGCAGAGCCATTGCCGCAGGAAGTCTCGGCCCTGGGATCGAAATCCGTCGGCATGCTGATCC
>JBATLU010000093.1:0-2165 GCA_049289475.1 Pontixanthobacter sp.
GCCGTAAACGGTCCGGGATCGCCGCCAGCAGCATCTTCACCCGAAACCGGAAGGCCGGACACATATTGGGTTCGCTGCGACACAGCCACCATATCGGCTTCGCTGATGCCAACGTCCTCAGCTGTGACGTAACGGCCGCCAAGTGCATTGACAGCGTCGCCAAAGGCAGCGAGCATCGCAGGTGTCTTGACCTTGTCCGCGGGAGCAAGAATTACAGCCTTGCCGCCTCCCATCGGCAATCCCGCCATCGCATTTTTGTAACTCATGCCGCGGCTCAGGCGCAGCGCATCACGCATCGCATCTTTGGGATCAGGATAATGCCAAAAGCGCGTGCCGCCAGCACCCGGGCCAAGATGGGTCGAGTGCAACGCCAGAATTGCGGTCAGGCCCGATGCCCGCTCGTGCACCAACTGCACTTGCTCGTGATCATCGTAATCTGCTTCAGTCCAGAACGCCGTCATCGAATATGCCCCAGCCCCCGCTTGGAGGATTGTCGCGCCAAATCAGCGCAGTTGCGTTTGCGGCTTGTTTTGGGGGGATAGTGGGGCGATCGAGGGGGTTCGAACCCCCGACCTCCGGTACCACAAACCGGCGCTCTAACCAACTGAGCTACGATCGCCACATATCCAGCCCGAACTTCGAAAATAAGCCGTGCTGAGGGCCTGTTAAGCCTGCAAGGCGTGCGGTCAAGCCGCTTCCGATACGGGACGGCGCCAATTACATAGCTTTGCCGATTTGGGAAGCGAAAACTGCAATACGGTGTCATCCACGCAATATTGTTACGTGACTTGCGCGCCGCGTTCCAAAGATTATCAATGTCCGGGTGCAAATTGCAGGCGAATCTTCAGCCGAATGGCTTCTTCGACGCTCGGGTATCCAGCGATTCCCGAGCAATCGGGCCGAACTGTTCCAACTCCGCAATTTCGTTCCAACCGATTTGTGTGCATCGCTTATAGCGCTGATTGATTCGGAGCGGCGCCCTTCAACCATTGCCGATGACAATGGAGACCAATATTTCCGTACTAGCGAGACCTGTGACCTTCCTGCAGGCAATCAAGCGGTCGAGGCGATGGAGGCTCTGCTACAGGAGATTTCGGGGATCAATCCGCTATACGGCGAGCCATTGCAGGGGCAACGCTATGCCGAGGGGCAAGAATTCAAACCGCATACCGACTATTTCGCGCCCGACGGGCAGGACTTCGCCAAATATTGCTCGGTCGCTGGCCAGCGAACCTGGACCTTTATGATTTATCTCAATCCGGTCGAGGCAGGCGGCGGGACGCGGTTCAAAGTACTGAAAAAGACATTCCAACCGGAGACCGGAAAATTGCTGTGCTGGAACAACCGAAGGCCCAATGGCACCGTTAACCCCAATACGTTACATCACGGGATGAAGGTACGCAAAGGCGTTAAATATGTGCTGACGAAATGGTACCGTGAAAAGGAATGGGGATGATCGCTGATACCAAGATTTGGCATGGGGCGTGTCACTGCAAAGCGGTCCGCTTTTCAGCCGTTTTGCCGCGCGATTTCCTGCCACACCGGTGCAATTGTTCGATCTGCTCGATGAAATCGACCATCGTGATCGATCTGCCAGCGGATAATTTTAAACTGCTGGCCGGAAACGAAGCCGTAACCGCCTACAAGTTTCAAACCAAAGTCGCCAAACATTGGTTCTGTTCGATTTGCGGAATTCATACGTTCCAGAATCTACGGTCAGACCCGGACAAAATGTCGGTCAATGCAGCCTGCCTCGATGGTTTCGATGTTTGGGCACTCGAAACCGTGCCCATTCATGACGGGCGAGACAATCATCCGACCGACACCGGAATGCCTCGGCGGTATAGCGCGGTGCAAAGGCTGGAATATCCTGCGGATAATTAGGGTCAGGACCTATTAATCCCGCAGATCGTGGTTTGAAGCAATTGGCCCTGTTCGCAAGGAGCAGGAGCGTGGGAAATGCTGGTGCATTTTCAAGCTTCTGCGACGCCGCGGTGGGGCCAATTGGTCAAATCCCGAAGGGACGCCCAAATGACTTCGATCTCGGCCAGAACTGACCTTGGAAAGGCAACCAGCCTTCCTTGCGGGCATTTCCGCCCGATATCTTCGTCATTTGGGCGCCACGACTGTGGGATTAATAGGTCCTGACCCTAGGTCGCGTTTAG
>JBATLU010000094.1:0-5236 GCA_049289475.1 Pontixanthobacter sp.
GAGCCACTGCCGGAGAACGAAATGCCGGAGAAAAACAAGCGCGGCGCTCCGCTTGGTAAAGAAGGGGCACTGGTTGCCGATTTGCTCAAATTGCTCCTCAAGATACGCTCGCGCGAAATTGATGTCGCAAGCCGCCTTTTGACCAAATCGGACGAAATGGAAGCACTAGCCTCTGGCGTGCGCAAACTGCCGATCTTAGAGGGATGGCGCTACGAAGTTTTCGGCAAAGACGCGCTCGAACTGGTCGAAGGCAAAACAGGCTTCGCTGTCAGAAACGGCCGTCTAATTATGAGCCATATCGACGATATGCATTCCCCCGTGGACGATTGCTTTGAGGTCACTGAAGCTGTCACCGACGAGGAAGCCGCACGAGAGTGAGCATCTACTTACCGACGATTAAACAGCTGCAATACCTCGTCGCATTGCATGAAAGCGGCCATTTTGGCCGTGCCGCAGAGGCCAGTTTTGTTTCGCAGTCGACCCTCTCAGCTGGTATCCGCGAGCTTGAAACGCTGCTCGGCGTGACGCTGGTAGAGCGCAGCCGCCGCGTGGTGCGCTTTACCCCGCTGGGCGAACAGGTCGTCGCCAAAGCGCACCGCCTGCTGCGCGAAGCGGAAGAACTGAGTGAATTGGTGCAAGCCTCTGGAAAGCCGCTATCGGGCGAGCTTAGGATGAGCGTGATCCCGACAATCGCGCCGTTCCTGCTCCCCAAAATGCTGCCCCGTTTGCGCAAGGAACGCCCGGCGCTGAAACTTTTTCTGCGCGAGGAAACTAGCGCCGACGCGATTGAATCGCTCCAACATGGCCGGGCAGACTGCGTTTTGCTAGCGCTGCCCTTCCCCACCGGAGAGGTGGATCACGAACATATCGCCGATGACAGGCTGTTCGTTGCCTTTCCCAAGGACGACCCGCGCGACCCCCCTGCCGCCATTCCGGCATCAATGATCGACGAGGGGCACCTGTTGCTACTCGAAGACGGTCATTGCCTGAAGGAGCACGCCCTCGCCGCCTGCAACCGCGCCGAGTTGAGCGCCAGCGCGACCATGATCGGAACAAGTCTGCACACACTGGTGCAGATGGTCGATAATGGCCTTGGTATCACCATGCTGCCCGAAATGGCGATAGATGCAGGCATATTGAACGGCACAGAGGTTATCGCCAGACCACTTATGGAAGAGAATGCCAGCCGTGAAATCGCGCTGGTCTGGCGCAAGAATTCCCCTCGGGGTGATGAATTCCGGTTGTTGGCAAGCGAATTGAAAGCGGGCTGAAATCATATGCTTTGGTCAGCGCTGCTAGCTGGGCAACAACCGCAATTCATAAAATATTTGCATATTTGCCCGTAAAGAAATTCCCTTATCGACAACCGGAAATCGGAAACGGGCTATGCGATCATACAATCGCTTTACGACAGACCAGGAAATCGACTGCCTTATCGGCCGCACGAAACACAAGGTCGCACTCTACAATTTGTCTTGCGGCGGCTGCATGATCGAAACGCCCGATGATGACGCGGTCGAAGGCGCGAGTGTCAAAATCGTCCTGACCGGCAAAGCCGTGATGCCGGGCAAAATTGCCTGGCGCGTGGGCAAAAATGCCGGGGTGAAGTTCGATTTACCGTTGCATCAAAAGGTGGTCGAACACTTCGGCTATTCCGATGACGAGGAATTCGACCGCGATGACCCGCGTGACCGCTTTGGCATCCCGTTGGTTGAAGTGCGTTCGATGGCTGCGGGAATGATTGAGTAAATCATTCGCCGCTGCTCAATCCATGTGCCTTAGGCCTACGCGTAAATAATCCCATCCGGTAATCAGCGTCAGGATAGCGGCAGCCCACAAGCTGCCCAAACCAACCAGATGAATCCATTGGTCGGTCAATGGCGGGCACTGGCTCAATGCGAGACTGCAGGGCGGGCCTTCGACAGCGCCGCCGAATATTAACGCACCAAGCGCCATAAGCTGCAAGGTGGTTTTCCATTTGGCGAGTTTCGTAACCGGAACAGAAACCTGCAATCCGGCCAGAAATTCCCGCAGTCCCGACACCGCGATCTCTCGCATTAGGATAATCAGACCCGCAACGACGTGGATATCGCCGACATAGGGGCCTTTCAAATAGCCTTGCGCAGTGAGCACAAGAATCACCGCCGCGACCATGATTTTGTCGGCGATCGGATCGAGGAAAATGCCCAATTTCGACACCGCGCCGCTTGAACGGGCAATATAGCCATCAAAATAGTCGGTAATGCCCATCAGCGTGTAGAGCACAAACGCCAGACCATAACCCAAACGCCATTCAGGCCACCACAACAGCGCCGCAAGCAGCGGTACGGCAACGATCCGTGATAGCGTGAGCATATTGGGTAAGGTCAACATAGCGGCTCCTGCCTACCGCAGGAACGCGCCGCGCAAAAGCATTCCTTTGCGCTTGTTCACCCCTTTCCGCTTGCTCGCTCCGCCCAAATCTTTAGACCAAGCCGCATCAAAGGTTACGGGCGGGGATACATGACCACTTCGACGCATTTGTTGCGCAGCCGGCGTTTTCTGCCGCTTTTCATTACCCAGCTTCTCGGTGCATTTAACGACAATCTCTACAAAACGGCGATGGTGCTGTTCGTGGTGTACGAGATATACAATTCCGAAGCAGCCGAGGCGCAATTCAGCGCGATTGCTTCCGGCCTGTTCATCCTGCCGTTCTTCATTCTCTCTGCATTGTCTGGCCAATTGGCTGATACGCGGGATAAGGCCAAGATCATCAGGATCGTCAAATTCTGCGAAATTCTGATTATGCTCGTCGGCGGGGCGGGTTTGATTCTTGCATGGCAAGATAGCGCCTACCACGCCTTTGCTATCCCGCTGATGCTGACCGCCCTGTTCGCTATGGGTGTTCATTCGACATTCTTCGGGCCGATCAAATACGCTATTCTGCCGCAACATTTGCACGAGGGAGAGGTACTTGCCGGAACCGGATTGGTCGAGGCGGGAACTTACATTGCCATCTTGTTCGGCACCATATTGGCTGGCTGGATCCCGGTCGAATGGGCTGCTGCTGGTGTGGTTGCCACAGCTGTAGTGGGATATGTCGTTGGACGGCAGGTACCGAGCGCCCCTCCGCAGAGTGAACCAACCCCGCTTGATTGGAATTTCATTCGATCCTCCATCACGCTCATCCGCAACACCATGCATGACAAGCGGGTTTTCCTCGCGATTATGGCGATAAGCTTTTTCTGGACCATTGGCGCTGTGCTGTTCATCCAGTTTCCGCCGCTGGCAAAAAATGTCCTGTCGGCCAGCAAGGAAGTGGCCAGCCTGTTTCTGGTGATTTTCTCGGTCGGCGTGGCGATTGGTTCGATCTCGATCAATATGCTGCTGAAGGGCACCGTTTCGGCGCGCTATTCGCCGGTCTCGGTCATTGCGATGGGCTTGTTTGTGATCGCATTTTATGTGGTTTGTAAAAGCTGGACCTTCCAGCCGGGCGTCACACTTCTGGGGGTCGGTGACTTTATCCATCAGCCGCTTGCCGTGCCTTTGCTATTTAGTCTGCTGGGGATCGCAGTGGCAGGCGGGATGTTCGTGGTGCCGCTCTATGCTTTCCTGACAACCTTTGTGGACAAATCCCAAACAGCGCGCACAATCGCGGCGAACAATATCGTCAATTCAGGGGCGATGGTGGTCGGCTCGCTGCTCGCTGTTGGCATGAGCGCCGCCGGCATTCCGGTGACCGAGCATCTGCTCCTCAGCGCGGCAATGTGCTTGTTTTCCGCCTGGCTAGGCAGAAAGCTCTATCAAGCCGAATGCAGCGCCAATTGAATGCGATCAACTAATGAAAATTGATGCCGCGACAAAGCAGCCCAGATAGGCTGCGAAAAATCCGCGAATATCATCTTTGGTCAAACGCAGTCGTGGGCGCGCTGGTAAAGCCGTCGTTCCAGCGCGAACATGTGGCGGCAATGAAGCGAGGAACGGATGGCCTGCGCCTTCATCGGTTAGGACTAATGATCTTCTCATGACGCGGCTGTTAACGCGATCCTAACCATATTGCAGGTCCGGAATTCTCAGCGTCACAGGATGGGACGTTAAGCCTGTTGCTTTACCCAGCCGAAGTGCAAACTTGCTGCTGCTCGAACGTCAGACTCCTGCCATGTCCAGAATGTGCTTCCATTCCTGCGGGCGGACTTCGCTCACGGACAGGCGCATCAGTTTGACCAGTTCCATCTCCGCCAAAGCAGGATCGGCTTTAACCTGCTTCAACGTTACCGTTTTGGGCAATCTGGATTTCGGCTTCAGTTTTACTGCGGCCCATTTCCCTTCTGGATCAGTGGGATCGGTTATCCCTGATACGCTCACTTCGGCGATCCCGACGATCTCTAGCCCGATATTGGAATGATAGAAGAATATCTGATCTCCCACCTCCATCGCCGCAAGATTGTTCTTGGCGCGGTGGTTGCGCACCCCGTCCCAAGTGCCTTCTCCCTCTTTAACCAGATGATCCCAGCTATAGACATTGGGTTCCGACTTCATCAGCCAATAGCGCGGCATGCAATTTCTCCGGTCATTTTCGGGTGTGAACCATAACCCTAGCGGCACAGGCACGTATTTGTCACCCTGCCCCCTGACAAATTAACCACTTCTTCAATGGCATCGTGCAAGACTTCAGATCGATAGTTTTTGGTTGGGGAAAGTTACGGGCATCAAAGCCCGGTCGCACAATGCAAAAAAGGGCCAGTCTCATCAGCGAAAGCACCAAGCGGGTTAAACATGACCTCGTCGCACTCGGCATTGCCATAGCGGCAATCCTGATGTTCCTCGGCACCGGAACCGCAGTCTTGCCGCAGATAATGCGCAAATGGATTGCCGGCGCGCCCGGGCCAGACAATTTGCTCGTCAATGCGCTGCTGCTCAATATCGCCTTGATTATTTTCGGCATGCGTCGTTACCGCGAACTCGTTTCCGAAATCGAAGAACGCCGCAAAGCTGAAGAAACCGCTCGGGTCCTCGCTGAAACCGATCCCTTAACCGGGTGTTTGAACAGGCGCAGTATTGGCCCTGCAACCGATGCTATGATCACGGACAGCATTGAAGGCTGCGATTCAATAGCATTTCTTATGCTTGATTTGGATAATTTCAAACAGGTCAATGATTTGCATGGCCATTCAGTCGGCGACTCGGTTCTTACATTGACCGCAGAGCGTATCCGCTCGATCCTCCCGCCAGAAGCGGTGCTGGCACGGCTCGGCGG
>JBATLU010000095.1:0-9910 GCA_049289475.1 Pontixanthobacter sp.
GCTAAGGCCCGAGCATGTTGAACATAACCAAGGCGATCTGCCTATTGGAATCGCTCCCGAAGATGTCCCGACCCCGACGTTGGATGTCGCCGAAACGATCCGTTCGATTGAAGAATCGGGATCGTGGATGGCACTAAAATTCATCGAAAACATGCCCGAATATCGCGAGCTGTTGATGGAGACTCTAGCATCGATTGAACCAGCTGTGCAGGGCAAAACCGGCGCGATGGAGCAGCTTGAGGGGTTTGTGTTTGTATCATCACCTGGTGCGGTCACACCGTTCCATTTTGATCCGGAACACAACATCTTACTGCAAATTCGGGGCAACAAAGTGCTCACCACATTCCCTGCCGCCGACGAGAGTATCGTTCCGCCGCAGGATCACGAATCCTTCGCCTATGGCGAGCATCACCGCAATCTTGTCTGGAACGATGACATGTCTGCGCATGGCAACCCGATCCCGCTGACTGCCGGCGAGGCGCTCTATGTTCCGGTCAAAATGCCGCATTGGGTCAAGAACGGTCCTGAGGTGTCGATTTCGCTTTCTGTTACTTGGCGATCCGAGTGGAGCGTCGCCGAATCCGAAGCGCGCGCGCTCAACGCTTTGCTGCGCGGAGCGGGCTTGTCACCGGCTTCGCCCAAGCGCTGGCCTGCGACCAATTTTGGCAAATCCGCCGCCTTTCGTGCACTGCGCAAGACGGGCGTTGCCAAGGTAGCGCGTTCGCTACTCGGCTGACAAACGGACAAGTACCGATGAAATTCGGATGGCGCGTTTTGGTGCGTTGACCTGACGGCTGACTGGCCGCAAAGCACCGCGCATGAGCGAAGTTCCAACACCCGAAAAACTCGTAGCCGGTCTTGTCCGACTGCTGACTGTTACCAAAAACAGCGAGGATGATTTTACCGGCAGTGCGCAAAAAGGCGGCGTTGGCCGCGTATTTGGTGGTCAAGTGATCGCGCAGGCGCTGATGGCGGCACAGCAATCGGTACCTGAGGAGAAATCAGCCCATTCGCTTCACGCCTATTTTCTCCGCGGCGGTACCGAGGGGCCGGAGATCAATTACAGCATTGCTCGCGATTTTGACGGGCGCAGCTTTGCCAACAGGCGCGTCGTTGCCAGCCAGATGATCGATGGCACACGCAAACCGATCCTCAACTTGACCGCCAGTTTTCAGGTCGCAGAGGACGGTCTCGAACATCAAGACGGCAAAATGCCCGATGTTGCGCCGCCCGAAGATCTCAAATCCGACATGGAATTGCGCCACAAATTCGCCGACGCGATCCCGAATATGCCCGAGGCGACCCGCAAATTGATGCTGCGCCCTCGACCGATCGAAATGCGCACCATTGACCGGCTCCACTGGATGAACAGCGAGCCGAAAGAGCCCAATGCGCACAGTTGGTTCCGTGCTGCTGCGCCGCTGCCCGATGATCCGGCCATCCACCGCGCCGTAATCGCCTATGCCAGCGATTTCACCCTGCTCGGAACTGCAGCCTTGCCCCACGGCCTCAGCTGGATGCGCGGTGAAATGAATGGGGCAAGCCTCGACCACGCAATCTGGTTCCACCGCCCTGCCCGCGCGGATGAATGGTTGCTCTATTGCACCGACAGCCCGTGGAGCGGCAGCGGCCGAGGCTTCAACCGCGGCCGCATATTCAACCGTGCTGGCGATCTCGTCGCCAGCGTCGCGCAAGAGGGCGTTATCCGGCGGCGAATGCGAAGCTGATTACCATCTTCTAATGCGCGAGCACCATCGGGATTGGTGGATTTTTCAATATCCGCCGTGTCACCCCGCCGAACATGATTTCAAACAGCCTTGCATGGCCATAAGCACCCAGCACAATATATCCGGCATCGCGGTGGCTTGCTGTTTCGAGCAGTATTTCAGCGGGATTGCGGCCCTGAGCGGGCATTTCCAAAACCTCGCATGCGATTTCGTGCCGTGATAGATATTCTGCGCCCTCCGAAGGCGTCAAATCGAAATCTGCTGCACCGTCTTCCCCTGTCACACACAGCAGGGTGACGCTTTCTGCTTTGCACAACAATCCGGTTGCAGCACGCAGCGCATGCGAAGCCTGCACCGACCCGTTCCAGGCCACAATTGCCGGTTTTGCCACATCAAATGCGGATGCATCTTTTGGTGTAACCATAACCGGCGTGCGGCCATGGATTGCCAAGGCACCGGCGAGCCGTGATGGTTGAAGTTCCGAACCCAACGGCGCGAGCGCCCCGACCAACACCAAATCATTCAGCGCTGCGTGTGCAATCAACCGGCTGTCGGCCATTCCGACCTCCTGCACCCAGTTCCAGCGGATATCTTCGTGCTGGAGGCGCTGTTCCAATTTGTGCCGCAACTTATCCGCCTGTTCCTGAACGACGGGCAACATTTGCGTCGCTATTGTTCCGTAGATATCGCCGGGCATGGCAATATTTTCGGAAATGGCCTGAAGGAATATCAGATGCGCATCGAAAGAACGCGCGAGATCCAGCGCAATCTGAAAGCGCCCCTCCAGACAGGCATCGTCGCTAATATGAACCAGAATAGATCGCATGGACAGCACTCCTCACATCGGGGGGCAATGCTGGAACACAGCGGGATACATGCTCCCTCGTGACCTGCTTGGACCCGAAAATCATGGCTGTCATTGATTCCGATCAAATTTCTTCGGGTCCGACGCGCATGTGTTGGCAAAAACACAGGCAGCACTGTTGATGGTGCCCCTTCCAAATATACGTGATAAAGCTAGAAGCATTCCACATTGGCCGTCACCGACCAGGCATCCGCGCATATTGAAAGGTAACTCCATGCGTCAACTTGTTGCTGTTTTTTCGATGCTCTTGATGTTTCAGCCGGTGGCCGCTGATGCGCGTAACATCCTGATTACCAACGACGATGGTCTGACCAGCAATGTCCTTGCTCTCTACAAGACGCTGAAGGCTGCGGGGCATGATGTGATCGTGTCCGTCCCCTGCACCAACCAGAGCGGCAAGGGAGCAGCATTGATTATCAACCCGCCGCTTGGGCCGCTCGAAGCACCGTGTTTGAACAATGCAGCACAGGCTGGCGAGCCCGGCGCAGGGCCAATGACGCGCAGCGACCTTGGCGATGATGCAAGGGGCGACCTGTATTATGTTAACGGTACGCCAGTGATGGCCGCACTTTACGGCCTCGATGTGCTCAGCACAAAACGGTGGAATGCCGCGCCGGATCTGGTCTTGTCCGGGCCGAATGAAGGCCAGAATCTCGGCGCTATTGTGCTGAGTTCAGGCACAGTCAGCGCAGCACAATATGCAGCCATGCGCCATATCCCGGCGATTGCGCTGAGTGCGGGATCTGACACCAAGGATCCCGAACTTGCCAATCCTGCTTCGCAAGAAGTCGCCCAGCTGGCAAATGATCTGGTTGCCTTGCTCGACAAGCATTCAAATGGCGGGGCGATGCTGCCGACTGGACTGGCATTGAACGTGAACTTCCCCGACAAGTTGGATGGGGCAGTCTGGAAAATCTCGCAAATCGGCAGCTATAATGCCTACGAACTGCGAATGGTGGAAAGTGTCGCCAAGGAAGCAACGCCCGAAACCGTCGCGGCGGCGAAAAAATACGGCATGACTTTGCCCGATCTGCCGGGCCTGTCATTCGGTGCCAACACAGCCGAACCGACCAAAAATCAAATGAATGACGAATCTGTAGTCTACCGCTCTGCAATTGCGGTCAGCCCGATGCAGGCAGGCTACGCGATGGCGCCTGCGTCAGCCGACTGGCTTACTTGGGCCTTGGAAGGATTTGTCAGCGGCGACTGACCCACTGCAAACTCAGGATCACACCATCACGCTCCAGCGTGGTAATAATCATAAACGACTTGCGCCACCCCAGCGCTAACACCGGGGGCGCGTTGCAAATCTTCCAGTGAGGCTGCCCGCACCTTTCCCGCGGTACCGAAGTGTAGCAGCAAGGCCCGCTTTCGCGCTGGACCTACGCCCGAAATCTCATCCAGCGGTGATGCAGTAATGGCGCGGCTTCGCTTCGCACGGTGCGCGCCAATAGCATAGCGGTGGACCTCGTCGCGCCATAATTGCAGCTGGAACAATACCGGCGAATTGATCGGCAACGTCTTCTCGCGCCCGTCAGGAAAATGGAACACCTCGCGCCCCTCACGCCCGTGATCCGGCCCTTTGGCAATCCCGATCAATGGAACATCCTCGATGCCCAACTCTTCCAGTGTATCGCGCACCGCGCTCATCTGGCCTTTGCCGCCATCAATCAGCACCAAATCAGGCCAGATCGCTCTCTCGCCGCTGGTTTCACGGTCCGGATCATCCTTCATCGCACGGGCAAAGCGGCGCTGCATCACTTCGCGCATCATCCCGAAATCATCATCGGTCTGCGCGGTCTTGATGTTGAATTTGCGGTATTGATTCCTCAGGAATCCTTCCGGTCCCGCAACAATCATCCCGCCAACCGCCTTGTCGCCCTGGATGTGGCTGTTGTCGTAGACCTCGACCCGTTGCGGTACCTCGGGCAGTTCGAGGAATTCAGCCAGTTCCCGCAAGGTCTTGGCCTTTGTCCCGCTTTCCGCCAACCGCCGGTCGAGAGCTTCGGCGGCATTGCGCTGCGCTTGTTGCATCAATCCGCGCCGATCACCGCGCTGCGGGATGGAAATGCTTACCTTGTGCCCCGCCCCGCCGTCAGCAACGCTAGTGGCAAAGGCTTCCTCAATCAGCGCCTGCTCGGGCAATGCACGGTCCACCAGAATGGTCTTGGGTGGCGGCACTTCTTCATAAAATTGCGCGAGGACATCGGCGAGCACCTGATCTTCCTCGATATCCTTTGTGTGCGTGGGGAAGAACGCGCGGTGGCCCCAGTTCTGCCCACCGCGAATAAAGAACGCTTGCACCGCAATCTGGCCGCCCTTGCTGGCGAGCGCAAAGACATCGGCGTCACCCACGCCGCTGGCGTTGATCGACTGGCTACCCTGAATGAAAGTTGCCGCGCGGAGCCGGTCGCGCAGAATAGCAGCGGTTTCAAAGTCCAATTCCGCCGCGGCCTTGGCCATCTGCTTTTCCAGATCGGCCTGCACCGCACCGCTCTTTCCGCCCAGAAAATCCTTCGCCTGCTGAACCAACGCATCATAGGCAGCCTCTTCAATCCGCCCGACGCAGGGCGCGCTGCAGCGCTTGATTTGGTAGAGTAGGCACGGCCGGTCGCGGCGACTGAAAAAGCTGTCGGTACAGGATCTTAAAAGGAACAGTTTCTGAAGTGCGTTAATAGTCGTGTTGACGCTACCCGCGCTGGCGAAGGGACCGTAGTAATTGCCCTTGGCCCGGCGCGCGCCGCGGTGCTTCATGATGCGCGGAAAATCATGCTCGGTGCGAAGCAGGATGAAAGGAAAGCTCTTGTCGTCGCGCAGCAGCACATTGAACGGCGGCCTGAAGCGCTTGATAAACTGCGCTTCGAGTAACAGCGCCTCCGCTTCGCTATTGGTGGTGACAATCTCCATCGCGCGGGTCTGGCTGACCATACGCTGCAAACGGCCCGTCAGATTGGCAATCTGGGTGTAATTGGCAACGCGGTTTTTCAGCGCCCTCGCCTTACCGACATAAAGCACATCGCCGCGCGTATCGAGCATCCGGTAAACCCCCGGCACCGGTTTAAGCGTCTTCACGGTCTCGCGGATCGCGTGCAAGCCGCCTTCCAAATCTGGTTTGGCCGAGGAGACGGTATAGGTCGCGCGCTCCTCATTAAACCGCTCCGCGCCATGCGGATTATGCGGGGTTCCAGCAGGTGAGGGCGTGGGACTGCGGGCCATGCATGCGACATAGGCTGCTGAGCGCTGAATGGAAGCGCGGAGCGCAAATGCAACGCGACGCCATGCCGCCAAGCCTATCGAAATTGTAAACTTACTTGTGGATAAGTTGTGGGTAAGCGACAATCCTTCGATTGGGCCGATTCGCGGTAAGACGAATAGCAGGGAAGCAGGCGGGGTTATGGGGTACGAAATTGCCGACGGGGAACATCCATCGATTGTGCTGGCTGATGTCAGCCGGAGGCCGGAAGTTCACGCCCAGATCATTGTTTTTGCGAATGAAAAAGGCGGCGTGGGCAAATCCACCCTGGCTTTCCATACAACCATTGCACTGGCCCGCGCCGGGCATTCGGTGCTGGCGATTGATCTCGACCGTCGGCAACGATCCTTCAGCCGTGCGCTAGAGCATCGGCAAGCCACCGCGCGAAGCCTTGGTGTCGATTTGCCGAGCCCGCAGCATTTCGTGCTCGAACAGCAAAGCGGCGCGATGCTGATGCAGGAAATTGCCCGTGTCGGACGTAATTGCACCAAGATTGTGATCGACGTGCCGGGGCACGATTCGCCAATTGCACGGCGCGCGATTGCGATGGCGCACAAATTGGTCACCCCGGTCAATGCTACCTTCATTGATCTCGATTCGATTGCCCATTTCAACCCGGCAACGATGCGCTACGCAGAAATGGGCCGTTTTACCGAAACAGTGTCCCAATTGCAGGCGCAAAAGCGTGCATGCGGCCTGCCAGAAGCCGATTGGGTACTGGTCAAGAACCGTGTGCGCCGTAACGAAAAGAAGCAACTCGAGCGGTTCGACGAGGCAATCAGCCAATTGCCACAAAAGCTCGGACTTCGGCTCGCAAGCGGGCTTAGCGAACGTGTGTCCTACCGCGATCTTTTCATGTTTGGCCTGACCCACGCCGATTGCGCTGATTTGCGCGATCTGGAGGGTGTCCGGGTTCACAAGTCGGCCGATATGAACCGCTTTGTCGACGAACTTGATCTTGGCGAAGCCCCTGCCCGCCTGTTGCCGCTACCATCAGCCAAATTGCGCAAACCAGCCTCTGCTATGGTGCGATACCGGCAATCATTGCGGGCACACATTGGCGCCAAGGAACATGCCAACACGCACGGTTAGTACAGTCAAACGATTGACGAAGGCCCCACCTGTGTTAGGTCTAGCCCCGAGATCCGCATAAGCGGACACGAGATAGGAGAGAGTATTGCGCCAATTACAGGGTATGGATGCATCGTTCGTTGCGTTGGAAACACGCAATTCTCCCATGCATATTGGCTCGCTGCTGATCTATAATCCTGAAACCTCGCCTGGCGGGTTTGTCCGCTACAAGGATATTCTGAGCTTCTTTGAAAGCCGGATGCAACTCTCCAAAACCATGCGTCAACGGCTTGTGAAAGTACCGTTTGATCTCGATTATCCGTATTGGATCGAAGACCCCGATTTCGATCTTGAATATCATGTGCGCCATCTGGCACTGCCAAAGCCGGGAGACTGGCGACAATTGTGCATTCAGGCTGCGCGGATATTCGCCCGTCCGCTTGATCTTACGCGTCCGCCGTGGGAATTTACCGTGGTTGAAGGGCTGGACAATATTCCCGGTGTGACCCCCGGCAGCTACGCAATGGTGACCAAGGTTCATCACGCCGCGATTGACGGAATGAGCGGTGTCGATCTGATGGAGGCGCTGCATACGCTTGATCCCCACACACCGCCGCCGAACGAGCCGGACAACTGGAAGCCGGAGAAAATCCCCGGCCCCGCGCAATTGCTTGGTAAGAGCTATCTTAACGCATTGACCAATCCGCTTAAACAATTGGAAGTGGCCGCCAAAGCCGCGCCCGGTCTCGCGAATGCGATCAAGGGACTGGCGGTCAAAGATTTCAAAGTTACCGGCGATATGCTCGCTCCACGCACCCGCTTCAACAAAGTCATTTCGACCGCGCGTGTAGTCGAAGGGCGCAGCGTTCCGCTGGCTGATATCAAGGCGATCCGCGCGCTCGCACCGGGTTGCAAGGTAAATGATGTATTCCTTGCGATAATCGGCGGATCAATGCGGCGTTACTTGCTCGCTAAGGATGATCTGCCGGAAAAAACGCTCACCGCGATGGCACCTATTTCGGTCCGTTCGGGCACAGAAAAAGGCGATATGGGCAATCAGGTCGCAGCAATGATCGCACCGCTCGGCACTCATATTGAGGACCCGGTGGAACGGCTGACCTTCGTCCATTCGCAAACCATGAATTCCAAGGCGATGACCGATGCGATGGGCGCGCGCAATATGACCGAAATGAGCAAGGTCAGTCCCGCGCTGTTTATGGCATTGGGCGCGCAACTTTACACAAGGCTTGGCCTGGCCAATCGGGTCGGACCACCCTTCACCACTGTAGTGACCAATGTTCCTGGTCCGCCGATCCCCATTTATTCGACCGGCGCGAGGCTGGAAAGCATGATGGGGTTGCTTTGCCTTACCGACGGCATGGGGCTTGGCCATGTGGTGCAATCTTATGTCGATGAAGCAACGATTGCTTTCACCGCATGCCGCAAATTGCTGCCCGACCCGGATTTCTACGCGGAATGCATTCAGGCAAGCTTTGACGAGTATCGCGATCTGGCCGCAAGCGCCGCAAAAACGCCGGTAAAGGTACCGGCAAAGGCGAAAGCAAAGGCCGCACCGACAAAGAAAGCTCCGATTAAGAAGGCACCTGCCAAGAAAGTAACGGCAAAGCCTGCTGCAAAAAAACCGGCAGCAAAGCGCGCCGCAAACAAATCAACCAAAGGGAAGACCACCACATGACAGCCACGACGCTTGGCGAAACACGGTCTGCCCGGCCGCCCCACCGCATGCTGATGCTGGCCGAACCAGCCCGCGCGATCGCCGAACTTGCAAGTTTCTTTGCGCTGAGGCCAGCGATGAGGACGCTCCCCAAGGGTGACGGACACGGGGTATTGGTTTTGCCCGGTTTTATGGCCAGCGACAGTTCAACGCGCCCGATGAGGTCGCTTTTGTCGAACCTTGGATACGAAACGGCTGGCTGGAATTTGGGCCGTAATGTTCGCGTCGACAACAACCGGGTCGAAGCGATGATGAAATGTGTCGAGCATTTGCATGGGCGTACAGAAGGCAAAATTTCGATTGTAGGTTGGAGTTTGGGCGGTGTTTTTGCACGCGAGCTTGCCAAATTGGCGCCCGAAAAAGTGCGGATGGTAATATCGCTCGGTAGCCCGATCAGCGACGATCGCGGACACACCAATGCAGCAAGATTGTTCGAATTCCTGAACGGGAAAGAACCTGAGCCGGTCAAGGCTGGACAATTTACCGGCCTCGATCAGGCTCCGCCCGTACCCACCACATCGATCCTGACCAAGACCGACGGCGTAGTGCACTGGCGCGGTTCGGTGCAGCAACCCGGTACCGCGGATGCACATAGCGAAAATATTGAAGTGCTCGCCAGCCATTGCGGATTGGGCGTGAACCCGACCGTTATGCTGGCGATTGCCGACCGACTGGCGCAGCCCGAAGGGCAATGGAAGCCATTCGAACCGCGCGGTTTATCCTCGTTCTTGTTCCCCAAGACGCGGTTGCATTAAGCCGCGCTCAGGGGTCTGGATATCTAAAATAGAACGATCCTAGAACTGTTTGCGCACATCAATACCGACATAGCGACCGGTTGGGTCGAGCAGCAAAGGTTGGTAGCTGATCGGAATATCGCCATTGCCGTCGCGCACAATCCGGTGACCGTCGAACACATTGTCGACCCGGAAAGCCACACGCAGACCTTTGAAAAAGCCATCCTTCTTTTTCAGAACTGTTCCAAGGTCCGCAAACAGACGCAGATCTAATGTCGCGAGATCGTCGATAAACAGATCGGTGCTGTTGGCAGCCCCATTGCCCTCGATCCGCGCCGAACCTGTATACTTACCTGACATTCGCGCCCCGAAGCCGCCCTTGAACAAACCACCCTCTAATTGCGACGAACTGCGCGGATTGCCAGTCGAACTTAGCGAATCCCCATTGAGCAGATCGAGCAAGGGTCCGCCCGGCGCAATCAGGATTTCACGTTTGATCTGAATATTATGGGTCAAGTTGAAGAA
>JBATLU010000096.1:0-7140 GCA_049289475.1 Pontixanthobacter sp.
CAGCAAGGCGCCTGCTTCGGAAACTACTGAAACTGCAGCTGAGGAAATGCCTGCAATGTAACAATGGTGCTCAACGAATCAAAAGGGGACGCGGGACATTGTTTCGCGTCCCTTTTTTGTTCGGACCAGAAGCTGCCAATTCTATCTGAGGCGCTTGATCCAAATCTGGCCGTTTTCTTTCCGCTCAATCGCGAAATTGGGGATCGCCTCGATCATGTCAATAAGCCGAGCATAGCCATAATTGCGCGCATCAAAACTTGACCGGTTGCCCGCGCGCTGGCCCACTTCGGACAATTTCGCGTAGCCCTGCTCATCGCGCTTGCTGGCGTTGTAGGCGTCGAACAGCAAGTTGAGCAGATCCTCATCAAGGCCTTCCTTGGAAGTACCGCTTGCCGCCGATTTCTGTTCGTCTTTTTCGGCTTTGATCAGAGCGTTGACATCGATGAAACGCGAGCAGGCCTGCCGGAACGCTTCGGGTGTTTTCTCACCGCCAAAGCCATAGACCGGATAGCCTTCCTGCCGGATACGCATCGCGAGCGGCATGAAATCGCTGTCCGAACTCATGATGCCAAAACCCCCGACACGGCCGCGGTAGAGCATGTCCATTGCGTCGATCGTCATCTTCATATCGGTCGCATTCTTGCCCTTGGTCATGTCGAATTGCTGCGACGGTTCAATACCGTACCGATGCATCTTATCGACCCAACCTTTGAGCGAGGCCTTGCGCCAATTGCCATAGGCACGGCGTATGTTGACCTGACCAAGTTCGGCCAGCACGGTGAGTACCGGATCGATACCAGAAGGGCTGGCGTTATCCGCGTCGATCAAAAGAGCTATGTTTAGGTTATGTGCCTCGGTCATGGAATCTTTCTCACGTCTGCAATGTGACCGCCTGAACACTACTCGACGGGGACGAAGTTATCATTCTGCTCATCCAGCAAGTGCAGAATACCGTCTGAGATCGCAAAATAGGCTCCGCGGATCGCAAGCGTTCCCTTGCGCTCTTTCTCCTTGACGCAAGGGAAAGTGCGAAGGTTGGCAAGACTGGTTTTAACCGCAGCGAGTTCCATCGCCCGTTCGGCGTCGCGGCCTTCCGTTCCCAAAGCTTCCGCAATCGGCCGACGTGCATCATCGAGCAAGCCAATCCAATTGGCAACGAAACCACCTTCGCCTGGTTCGCTCCCGTGTAGATCCTGCGTCAAAGCGGCTTGGCAGCCGCCGCACATACCGTGGCCCATCACAAGAACTTCGTCGACTTTAAGAAACTGTACGGCAAATTCGAGCGCGGCAGACACCCCGTGATAACCCGGTGTCGTTTCAAAGGGTGGCACCAGCGCTGCGACATTGCGGACTACGAAAATCTGGCCGGGGTCGACGTCGAAAATCTGCGCTGGATCAACGCGGCTGTCAGAACAGGCAATCACCATCACGCGGGGTGACTGGCCATCCTTAAGCGTTGACCACCGGTCACGCTTGGGCGTCCAACCGGTATTGCGGAAACGCCGGTATCCTTCGATCAAGGCGCTTAACGTATCACTCGAATCTTTTTGCATACGAAAGCAAATGCCCCGCGCCATTGCCTCTGGCAAGACCTATGCCTAAATGGCCCACATGAACGATCTATCTACACCGACAATTCCGCAGCCCGAACGCCCTTTTCGCCAACGCAAGCCGGACTGGATCCGGGTGAAAGCACCCACCAGCAAAACTTACCATGAAACGCGCAATTTGATGCGTGAGCTCAATCTCAATACGGTTTGTGAAGAGGCTGCTTGTCCGAATATCGGCGAATGCTGGAGCAAGAAACACGCGACGGTGATGATTCTGGGCGACGTGTGCACGCGCGCCTGCGCATTCTGTAATGTCAAAACCGGTATGCCGCGCATTGTCGATCCGATGGAGCCAGAAAACACAGCAATTGCCGCTGCCAAATTGGGGCTTGAACATATTGTCATCACCTCGGTTGACCGCGATGATCTGCCCGATGGCGGGGCCAGTCAGTTCGTCAAGGTGATCAAGGCATTGCGCCGCGAAACGCCTGACACGACTATCGAAATTCTGACACCCGATTTCCGCGGCAAAATGCGCAAGGCGGTCGAAGCGATTTGCGAAGCCGGACCGGATGTTTACAACCACAATCTTGAAACGGTGCCTCGGCTATATCCTACCATCAGACCTGGTGCGCGCTATTATGCTTCGCTCAGGCTGCTGGAAGAAGTGAAAAGCCACAATGCGATGATTTTTACCAAATCTGGGATCATGCTGGGGCTGGGCGAGCAACGGCTGGAAGTGCATCAGGTGATGGATGACATGCGCTGCGCTGACGTCGACTTTATGACTATGGGCCAATATCTGCAGCCGACGCCGAAGCACGCAAAGGTAGAGGATTTTGTTACGCCCAAGGCGTTTAACGCATTCGGCGCGATCGCCCGGGCGAAGGGATTCCTGCAAGTCGCTGCTACGCCGCTAACACGTTCAAGCTATCACGCTGGCGATGATTTTGCCCAGATGAGGGCAGCGCGCGAGGCGAAATTTGCCAAGCAGAAGGGTTGATTTCTGATGCCAGGCATCCGTGAGAAACGGGCGCTTCCCTATAGCTGCGAGCAGATGTTCGATCTGGTTGCCGATGTGGCGCGGTATAAGGAATTTTTGCCATGGGTCGTGGCAACGCGGGTGCGGTCCAATAACGATCACGAGATGATCGCTGATATGGTGGTTGGATTTAAGTCACTCCGCGAAAGTTTTACCTCGCGGGTGCTTAAGGACCGTCCGCATTCTTTGCTGGTCCATTATGTCGATGGGCCGCTGCGCGATTTGGACAATAGCTGGTATTTCACACCCACTGCCGATGGCGGTTGCGCAATCGATTTCAGCGTTGATTTCACCTTCAAAAACCGGGTGTTTGAAGCACTTGCCGGCCAATATTTTGACCGCGCATTCCGCAAGATGGTGTCGGCATTCGAGACTCGGGCTGATGAACTTTACGGCAGCAGCAATTCCAGCGCGCATAGCGTTGCCTGACGGCGAACTTCCGCGCGGCTGACTTCGCCGAAATTTTTCAGCTCACCGTCTGGTTCTTCGTCGATATCCCGCGTTGCTCGTGCAAAAACAACGGTGCCGACCGGCTTGAGCGCAGTCCCGCCATCTGGTCCGGCAACGCCGCTGATAGCAACAGCCACGTCAGCGTTGCTGTTTTTCAATGCGCCTTGCGCCATCGCCCATACACAAGCGATTGAAACCGCACCGAATGTTTCGATAATTTCGCTTGCGACCTCGAGATTTTCCATCTTCGAATCGTTTGAATAAGAGACATAACCGCGTTCGAGTACATCCGACGATCCGGGAATTTCGGTCAAAGCCGCGGCGACAAGACCGCCCGTGCAACTCTCCGCGAGTACAATTTTCCGGCCAATTCGGGCATTTTCCTCAATCACCCGCTTGGCCAATTTGTTTATGTCAGCAGGAAGCAGCGATTTAATCATGGGGCGTTTTCCCGGCAGATTTCAGGTCCGGATTTACCGGGTATCAGATTGAAAATCCTCGCCACCAACGTTCCGAAATTTTCAGGAGGCAAAGGTCCCAGCGGTTCGATTATTTGCTCGATCTTGCTGCAATCTTGAACCTTTATCTCTCCGGACAGTTTCTCCGCGATAATCAGTTCGAAAATCGGCCGCATGACCTCGGCTGGAAGATTGTCGAACAAGTCCGACATTTCATCCTCACCGCTTTCCTTCTGCGGTAATGACTTGAAGAAACTATACGCTCCGGGCCACGTATCGTCCTGAAGGCCAGAGAAACCCGCTGCAAATGCATCGCCTTCGCGCGCGACAAATCCATCTTGAGCCAATTGGCCTGCGCATTTTTCCGAAAAGGTCTGATATGCAATCGGCATGGTAAATACCACGGCATCGGCCAAATCTTGCTGCTTGATGCAGGATTGGGCGGATGCCACCTGGGCGGTGAATAGCGCGGTCATTGCTGCCGCAGATACCAAAACCTTACGCTTCATAAGACTTCACTGACCTTTCAAAACAGTTGCAATAGCTTGCGCCGCAATTCCTTCGCTGCGGCCGGTAAAGCCGAGCCGCTCGGTGGTCGTGGCTTTCACGCTCACCTGCGCGATGTCAACGCCCAACAGACGTGCAACTTCCGCGCGCATGGCATCACGGTGCGGGCCAATCTTGGGTTCTTCACAGATGATGGTCAGGTCGACATTGCCGATCCGGTAGCCGGCCACGGCCACCAAACCCGCCGCATGTTCCACGAATTTTGACGATGCAGCACCCTTCCATTGATCGGAACTTGGCGGAAAATGCTCGCCAATATCGCCCGCACCAATGGCCCCCAATAAAGCATCGACCAGCGCATGGAGCGCAACATCGGCATCGCTGTGGCCCGAAAGACCTTTTGAATGATCGATCTTAATGCCGCCCAGCCACAATTCCTCACCGGCAACCAGACGGTGAACATCATAACCGAGCCCCGTTCTAACAGAGGGCTGCACGGTCAGAAAATCTTCCGCAAAAGTGAGCTTCTTCATAATTTCGTCACCTTCAACATGCGTCACGCGGCCCCCATTGGCGAGGAATACCTGTGCATCATCTCCGGCAGAGGCGTCACCTTGCCAGCCGCGATGCGCGGCAAGAATTTCAGCATAATTGAAGGCTTGCGGGGTTTGAACCCTGCGTAAACTCTCACGGTCCGCCGATCCGGCCATCTGGCCGTTCTCGTCAACCGACAGGCTGTCAACGACAGGCAGTACCGGAATGGCCCCACCGGAATTGCACAGCGCGTCTAGCAGTCTGGCAATGATTGCTTGCGGTACGGTCGGCCGCGCAGCATCGTGAATCAGGACAAAGTCGGGTGCATTTTGGTTTAATTGTTCAAGCGCTAGTGCGACCGAGTTTTGACGCGTTGCACCGCCTATGACCAATTGCACATTTGGTATGCCGTCCAGAGCTGCTGACGCCAAAGCATCACCATCTTGAGGTATCGCAACAATAATTGGGGCAGCGCCTGCCAAAGCAAAAGCCTCAACCGAATGCCGAACCAAGGGCTTGCCCTGCCAGTCAGCGAATTGCTTGGGGAGGGGCTGGCTCGCTCTCAAACCTTTGCCAGCTGCCACGACAATCGCGGCAAATGATCGTGCGCCATCAGAAGAGACAGTTTCGGGAAGGATAGCGCCGTGTGCCATGCGGGCGAGCTAGCTGCTTGCGCGGGTTGCTGCAATGCACTATGCGCTGCCTAAATTTTAGGCACGTTAGGGTCATGCGCATTTCCACTCCTCCGCTCACACTCCAACCGATCAAGATCGGTGATGTAACGATTGACTGTCCGGTAGTTCTGGCGCCGATGACGGGCGTCACCGATTTACCGTTCCGCACGCTGGTTCGCCGCTACGGTTCAGGTCTCAATGTGACCGAAATGATCGCGAGTCAGGCGATGATCCGCGAGACGCGCCAATCAATCCAGAAGGCCGCATGGCATCAAACCGAAGACCCGGTGTCGATGCAGCTGGTGGGCTGCGATCCCGTGTCTATGGCAGAGGCTGCCAAGCTCAACGAAGATCGCGGTGCAGCAATTATCGATATCAACTTCGGCTGCCCGGTGCGCAAAGTTACCAATGGTTTTGCCGGTTCAGCGCTGATGCGCGAATTGCCACTAGCGACCAAATTAATGGAAGAAACGGTCAAAGCCGTCGGGGTTCCGGTCACTGTAAAAATGCGGATGGGATGGGATCATGACAGCCTGAACGCGCCCGAGCTTGCCCATATTGCTGAGGATCTGGGGGTGAAGATGATCACCGTCCACGGCCGCACCCGCAATCAAATGTATAAAGGCAGCGCGGATTGGAGTTTCATCCGCAAGGTCAAAGATGCCGTATCGATTCCGGTTATCGTCAATGGCGACATTTGCGGGGTTGAAGACAGCGCGCGGGCGCTCGAACAATCGGGCGCTGACGGGCTGATGATCGGGCGGGGCGCTTATGGTAGGCCTTGGTTGCTCGGGCAAATCATGCACTGGTTGCGTACCGGCGAAACGTTGGAAAGTCCCAGCTTTGCAGAACAATATTCGGTGCTGGTTGAGCATTATCAAGGTATGCTGGACCATTATGGCCGTGAGGTCGGCAGCAAAGTCGCGCGCAAACATTTGGGCTGGTATACCAAAGGTATGCATGGTTCTGCGGAGTTCCGGAACCATGTAAACTTTATCGATGATCCTGACCAGGTTTTGGGCGAACTTGAGCGGTTCTATGATCCCTTCATTCACCGCCGCGCTGCATGAACGCTGCACCGAAACCTTCGGCAGAAACACAGATCTCGGGTCTGATATTTGCAGTATTTTTGATCGACACCGGCCAGATTATTGCTGAAGCAAACCATGCAGCAGAGAATATGTTCGGGCGCAGTTCGAAACGCATGGTCGGCCAAAAACTAACCTCAGTCCTGGAGTTCGCCGAAAAGGGTTTTCACGAACGTTTGGCCGCAGCGGACGCGCAGCTTGTTGCCAGAAGTATTTCGATTTTAACCCCGTTGGGCGATCAGCGGATCAATCTGACAGTGTCGCCCATTGCTGGCGCGCCCGGTTGGAAAGTCATTACGCTTTCGCCGACCGGTCAAGACGCGATGCGCGAAGACCCTGACGCATATAGTGCACTGAAGGCTCCGGCAATTCTGGCCCATGAAATCAAGAACCCGCTCGCCGCAATTCGCGGTGCAGGGCAGTTGCTGGCACGCAAATTAGACGCCAAGGATCGCCACCTCACCTCGATGATTTCCGACGAGGTGGACCGTATCGCACGGCTAATAGACCGAATGCAAAAGTTGGGTAGCAATCAAACCGATCCGCTCGGCCCGCTCAATTTGCATCAGTCGATACGCAACGCTGTGGCAACAGTGAGAGCGGCAGTTAAGGACCGCGCCGAGCTCATCGAAGAGTTTGACCCTTCCTTGCCGCTTGTCTTGTCGAATGGTGACGCGTTGGAGCAAGTGTTGATCAATCTCTTGTCCAATGCTGTCGAGGCCTGTGAGGACAGCGATGAGCCTCAAGTTGTCGTGAAAACCCGATTCGTCAGCGGACTGGCCTTCAATGTTTCTGGCTCGGGCAAGTCGGTCAGACTGCCCGTCGAGATTACGGTCA
>JBATLU010000097.1:0-7198 GCA_049289475.1 Pontixanthobacter sp.
CAACAAGACTGTCGATCACTGACGGATCGCTATTTGCGTCCGCAGCATTCACTTGAAAGAGAAGGTCCCTGCCAACGTGTATCTGGCTTGATGCAGCAGCGCTGATGCTGATTGCATCACCGATTCCGCCGCCGGTCGAAGTCGTAGATTGGGACCCGCAAAGCGATGGGTAATAGGTGATTGTAGAACCGCCGGTCGGGCGGTGTTCAAAGGTAGTAATTGTAGTCGGCGCCCGCGATACTTCGAGCTCGACCAGATTCGACAAGGTCGATCGCGGACCGGTCACATCGGACCAGTCTGCGCGCGCGATATTGGTAATCGTTTGCGCCTGCGCGCCTCCTCCCCACACGACGAAATGCAGCAGTGCCACGAGGAGCACTGCCGCAAAGTCGCGTAGAGAGGAGGTGAAACGCACTTGCTAAACGGTTATTTAGCGGATGGTCGCGTTGAAATAGAGGGTTCTGATCGCTGCAGACGCCAACGTTCCGATCAAGCCTTCGGCATAATCTTGAGTTGGATATGCATTGTCAGTTCCCACGGTTCCAGTGGTGACACCCGTGTGAGTCAACGAACCCGAATTGGGGGTGTTGCAGGTTGCAGTGAGGATCTTGTTGTTCGCATCGAACGTCGACCCTGCCGCAACAGTTCCGTTTACACGCACACTACCAGTGACAATTTCCATGTCCGCCGGCAGAGTATCCTTGGCAATAACGCTGAGAGCATTTTCGAATGTTGCCAAGTTGCCGTTTGCGACAACGATACAATATTCAACAACTGCCCCAGGAATGGCCTTGGGATTGGTGGTGCCATTGACCGGATCGCTCACGATCTTGCTTTGCTTCAGCACGCTTAGCGCTGCAGCTTTGACAACATAACCGTCAATCGCGGAGAACTTACCGTTCTTCGCGCCATCGGCAACGCCGCCCAAGGTACCTGCATCACCATCAGCAAACACTGTATCGACACCCGTAGTGTTAGCTTGGGTGCTGTTGAGCGTGTTGGCTGCGCTATAGATGGTACCCAGCGAGCTGGCTGTTCCTGCTTGGTAAGCAGTTGCAGTCAAGACAACGTCAGCAAGCTGACCCTGTGTTGCGCCGGCTGGAATATCCGCGATAACAATAACATTGCGGAACCCGTTGGCAGCGCTGGTTTGCGCTTCGACTTCATCAAGATACGTGATCTGGGCGTCGGTACCGTTGATGATACCATCGCCGTTGGCGTCGCTGTAAATCTTGATATTGGTGAGCGTAAATCCGCTTCCCGAAGCAGCTGTTGCCGTCAGGCCAAGATCAAGCGCGTCGTTTGACAAGTTGCTGACTTTGAACTGAATTACGGCTTGAGTCTGGTTCGGGGAAACATTTGTCCGCCCGATAAAACCACTTTCTTCGACCAGAACATTGATCTTACGGTCGACCTTGAAGCTGTCGCTCGCTTGAACTTGAGTCTGATCAAATGTGCCGACTTTATAGTCGACAGTGACGGTGTTGGTAATAGTTGTATTTGCAGTCGTCCCGGTCGCGTAGGCCGGACTGACGCTTAAGGCGATGAGAGCTACGCCGCTCACTGCCCCAAGCAATTGCCTGGTACGTTTCATTTCCTGGTCCTCTTATTATTATTCGCGTTTACCCTGACCGCCCGCGAAAAGTGGCGGTATCCATTCGCCTCTCAGCGAACGATTGCGTAAAATGTGATCTGGCCCTCTTCGCCGGGCAGAAGCCGTGCGAGCGTCCAACGAACATGCGTGACATCGCTCGACTGCGCGGGACGGACTGTTCCGTCTTCGGCCATCACTTGGAGCGAAGCCAGGTCACCAAAAGTTTTGCCTTGATCGATTGAAACCACGAACGCAGGCTCAGCAGCGTCATCATTTTGATCTGAAAGGGCTACACCTGACGGTAGCGGATTGGTCACAACGAAGTTTTCAACGACTTCATCGCTCACATTGGAGAAATTGGTACGGAAGATCAGCCGATCACCTGGAACAACCAGATCGGGTTTGACCAACTCGACATTCGATTTTCCCGCCGCGTCGTCATATGTGGTTTTAACCACCATAACGTCGCCCGAAAGTTTTACCGCGTTTGGCACCTCGGCCATCGCCGGTGTGGCAATCATGGCTGCCAGCCCGGTGAGAAATGCGAAAATACGACCTGTTTTTTTCATTGTCTTCTTCCTTCTCAATCGACGATTACGTCGAACGAAATTGAATAGTTTGTGCCGCCGGCAACATTGCCTAGGGCGACAGAGATTGCCGATTGGGATGCCTGACCTGCGTCGGTATCAGCCGCATCGGTCAAAGCTCCGCCATCGATTGCAAGTGTGTTGATCTTGTAAGTGGTTCCGGTTGGGATCGGATCGGCAACAACCAGATTGTTCACCGTACCGGTGCCTGCGATATTGGCCTTGATCGTGTATTTGATCACCGAGCCAGGAACCAGACTGGTCCCGCCAAAGGGGTCTGAAACAACCGCTGATTTGATCAGATCGACCGTAACAACACCGACTATGATCGACCCGAGGGCATTGTCATCAGCGCCATTGGGGCCAACGACAGCATCTCCGCCATTTTCACCCTGTCCGGCGAACACAGTTCCGGGGGTTCCGGTTCCGGTTACAGCCGAAGCAACCAAATCGACCTGCGCGGTCTGGCCATCAAGCACACCTGGATCGACGCTCAGAAGGACAAACACGGTCAAGCTATCGTCAGGATTGATCAGCGCCGTTTGCTCGGGCGAGGTCAAAATTTGATCGACACCCGGATCGTAAACATTGTTACCATTGGTATCGACCGCAATACTGACAACGGTCGGGTCGAAATCATTTCCGCCTACCGAAGGGTTGGCAGTCAGCAAAAATGCCTCAGGACCATTGCCGGTATTGGTCACCGAATAGCTGAGCACCGCAGTGCCCCCAGTTGTCGCGATGGGACCTGAATTGAGTGAGGCCACAGCGACATCAAGCAATTCATCGACCTTGATGATCACAGTGTTTGAATCGATCGTCTCGCTGCCGCCGGAGACGTCATACGTCGCCTGCGCAGTGTTCTCGATCAATGTGCCCGCAGGTACACCCTCCGCTAAAGCAGGGGTGGCCAGAAGGGTTGCGATGGACACGGCAAAAGCCGCAATCGATGTGTTTCGTGCAGTAATCATGCCGCACTTATGGACAAAAAGGGTTATCAGACCGTTAGCAAACGGCAAAAAATCGGCAGAAACCCGCCACACATTTCGGTTAATCTGGCGTTCAGCCGGAGGCCACGGTCAGACCCAGCCTTCAACACGGCAATCGTTTGCACCACCGAGGATGGCAATCACGCTGCCTATGTGCGTTTGGCAAAGCATCCCCTCATTTGCTGGCTGATCCCTCCCACAGACAGGCTGGAGCTTGTAAGAAAGCACTGTCCGATAGCTTTTTGGAGTTTTATATCTTTACATCAATGTTTTAAATTGATTTATTCGATAATATTTAATCTACCTTATCTCACATAAAGCTGCATATTATCTCGTTATCACACTGAACTTACGTCATTTTTATACAATCTCAATTGATGACATAGGAAGCGCCTGAGGTTTGCCAACTGACTGGCGCGAGGCATTCGTCCATCTACCTGTAATTTCAAAGTGTTTTTTGCATTATTTCAATATATTAAAGGCGTGTGCTTATATGATGTAGAATAAATAGTCGAACCACAATGCCCTGTTCCGGCCAACACAACGTCTGACTCTGTCCTCAGAACGCTAAGCGCGGATTTGTTCATTCCTGCGATGTTTGCCGGGAATAACCAAGCGATCTGGAGCGGAGCGGTTGATCTCCGGTCAGGAGAAACCCTTATCAGCCAAATCATCCGATGGCCCTCGCAATGCGAAACATCGGCCAATTTGCCCAACTCCGCCTAAAACCAGAAACGGATACCCACGAGAATTTTCATATCGGTGGGATCATTTCTCGCAGCACGAGCGATTTCTGCCGTTTTACCCAGCTTTGCGCTATATTCTGCGCCGATATAGGGGGCGAATTCGCGGGAGATTTCGTAGCGCAACCGCAGGCCGGCATCCAGTGAGGTCAGCCCCGCCCCGATTTCGCGTTCGGGAATGTTGCTGGTTGAAAATTCCAGTTCGGCCCGTGGTTGCACGATCAGTCGCTGGGTTAGCTTCTGGTCATATTCGGCCTTAAACCGCCCGGTCAAATCGCCGTGGTCGGACAGGAATGCAGCCGCATCTACGTGCCACATATAGGGTGCGAGCCCCTGAATACCCAGTACTAGATGGCTTCGTGTATCAGGTTTGAAATCTAATCTGGCACCCGCCTGCAGGTCGAAGAAGGGCGCGATCGCGTGCGACCACAGCGCTTGCACCTCCGCATCATCAATTGCACCGCCGAACTCTCCGCCGCCTTCGGTCTTAAACCATAATTTGTCCAGATCGCCGCCGTACCAGCCTTGTGCATCCCAGGCGTAACTATCGGCGCCAGAACCAAGCCGCGCCTCGAAGCGTTCGACCATTACCACATGCGTGGCCATCGCGCCGTTTTCCCTGGCCAGCGCATCGCGGCTGGGCTGCATCGCTTCTGCCCCCCAAATTGCATCGGCCGCATGAAGCGGACCTACCAACGCTCGATCCGGCGGGGTTTCATCACCCTTGGCAGCAGCAGGTATAGTATGCCCCATTGCGGCGTGATCCATTTTGGAATGATCGACCGGTGGTTCCTCAGCTTTCGCTGGCTCGGCCGCTGGCGGCAAGCCATGCATGCTGTGGTCCATCCCCGAATGATCTTGCGCAGCGAGCGGCGCTGCTGTGGTCATAGAGCACATTATAAGCACGACTATCGATACAGCGTGTTTCATGCGGGAAATGGCCGAACTGTAACAACCTGCATCATGCCAGCGTGCATGTGGTAAAGCAGATGGCAATGGAACGCCCAGTCGCCGGGTTCATTGGCAGTCAGGTCGAACGCAGCCTTCCCTCCAGGTTGCACTATCAGCGTATGCTTGCGCGGCTGGTGGATCTGTTCGGCCCCGTTAACAATTTCAAAGAAATGCCCGTGAAGATGGATCGGATGCGCCATCATCGTATCGTTCACTAGGGTGATCCGCACCCGTTCATCGAACCCAAAGCGGATTGGGTTATCCTTGACCGCAGAGTATTTCTTGCCGTCGAACGACCACATATAACGTTCCATATTACCGGTCAGATGCAGCTCAATCTCGCGTTCGATAGTGCGCTTGGGATTGGGGCTTTTAGCACGCAAGTCGGTATAACGCAGGACGCGGTGATCAACTTTGTCCAAACCAAGTCCGGGAAAATCCATCCGGTTAACTGGAATCGGCGCAACCATATCAACGCCCGGCCCAACCGTTACATCAGCGGGCAATTTCGCGGTATCGCGCATGGAATGGCTCATGGAATGGTTCTTTTCCGAGTGGTCAATTCCGCCGTGATCCATCCCGTCCATGTTCGCCATGCCGCCCATACCCATATCGGTCATGGTGAGTGTAGGAATTTCCCGCAGATCAGGCACAGTCGCCCGATGCCCCGAATGTGAAGATAGCGATGCAATTGCCATCCCGCTGCGGTCCATCGCCTCTGCCACCAGCGCATGACTACCATCGGGCGGTGTGACCACCACATCATAGGTTTCAGCAACACCGATCTGCAATTCATCCACTTCATGATCGACCACGTCCTGACCGTCGGCCTGTATGATCGTCATCGGCACACCTGGTATGCGGATGTTGAAGAAGCTCATCGCGCTGCCATTGATAATCCGCAACCTAACCCGCTCGCCGGGTTTAAACAGATATTCCAGATTATCAGCCGGTCCGTGCCCGTTGATCAAATAAGTGTAGGTCGCGCCGCTCACATCAGCGATATCGCGCGGGTTCATCCGCATTCCACCCCACATCCGGCGCTCTGTACCCGGCATATCGCCATTGGTTGCGGTCTGCATCTGGCGGTTAAAATAATGATAACCCACCTTCAGTTTACGCATGATTTCATGCGGGTGCAGCGGAGTAAATTCGCTTAACAGGACAACATAGTCACGGTCGAATCGTGCGTCCGATCCGTCTTGCGCCTCGATCACAATCGGCCCGTAATGTCCCGCCTGTTCTTGAAGCCCTGAATGGCTGTGCCACCAATATGTACCTGCCTGCCGGACCGGAAATTCATAGGTGAAACTCTTACCCGCCCCGATCCCCGGAAAGCTGACGCCGGGCACACCATCAAACTGGAACGGCAGCAGCAACCCGTGCCAATGTATTGAGCTGTCTTCGTCGAGATGGTTGGTTACGTGCAGACGGATTTTTTACCCCTCACGCAAACGGATCAGCGGTCCGGGAACAGAGCCATTAACCGTTACTGCGTGGCCCGACCGGTTGCCGGTCGAATAATGCGATCGCTGGATATCAAGGCGAATATCCTCGCCCGACAAAGTACCGAAGCCTTTCGCAGCCTCCCCCATCGAGATCCCTTTGGCCCAAGCAGGCACCGGCATAGCAGTCGCACCAACCAGACCAGCACTTCGCATCAGGAAGCTGCGGCGCGGCAGCAAGAGCGGGTTTTCACCTTGGCTTGTCAGTTTCATAACAATGGCTATATATACCCCCCTAGGGTATTTCAAGGGGGTTCATGGATATGCAGACAGTAGGTGCCAAAAGGAAAATCAACCGACTCAACCGGATCGCCGGACAAGTGCGCGGCGTGGCGCAAATGATCGAAGATGGCCGATATTGCATCGACGTGCTCAACCAGCTGTCGGCTGCCAAATCCGCGCTCGCCAAGGTCGAAAGTGAAGTCTTGAAAGATCATGCAGCAAGCTGTGTCGCAGAAGCCATCGCTAGCGGGGACGAGGCAGCGCAACGCGAGAAATTCAGCGAGTTAATCGACCTTCTTGAAAAGAGAAAATAGTATGATGAAGACCGCCCAGGTCCACCGAATGGTGATGCATACGCACATTTGCCCCTATGGACTGAAGTCCAAATGGTTACTGGAGCGGCGCGGGTATGTGGTCGAGGATCACCACCTGACCACGCGCGACGAGACCGATGCGTTCAAGGAGAAGTTCGGTGTGAAAACCACGCCGCAAACTTTCATCAATGAAGATCGTATCGGCGGCTATGATGATTTGCGCATCCATTTCGGCATCGACAAACCCAAATCGGAGCGCAGCGATACCAGCTATCGCCCTGTGATTGCTCTGT
>JBATLU010000098.1:0-6766 GCA_049289475.1 Pontixanthobacter sp.
AAGGCAGGCTTCGCTTGCAACGAACAAAGAATTGCGAATAGGGTCATGCATCATGTCATCCAGTAAATTGCCCGTCCGTTCCGTCTTTGCACCTGTGCGCGCGCTGTTTGTCAGCGATGCCTCGGCAGGCGTGCTCCTCATCCTTGTCGCAGCGGCAGCGATGCTCGCCGCAAACTCTACGCTGGCAGGGGAATATCAGGCGTTGTTCTACAATAAGTTCGCCTGGTATCCGCATGCCAAGCTGAGCAATCTGCATTATCTGATCAATGACGGGCTCATGGCGATCTTCTTCTTCGTCGTGGGTCTTGAGGTGAAACGCGAAGTTATTTGCGGGCAGCTTTCTTCACCTGAACAGCGGCGTTTACCCGTGCTTGCGGCGGCTGCGGGGATGCTTGTCCCTGCCGCAGTTTATATGCTGGTTACCGGTGGTCACCCGGAATTGTCACGCGGATGGGCGATTCCAGCTGCAACCGACATCGCCTTTGCAATGGGTGTGCTTGGAATTCTCGGCAATCGCGTGCCTGCCTCGCTTCGCCTGTTTCTGCTCACGGTAGCAATTGTCGACGATATCGGCGCGGTCTTGGTGATTGCGGTCTTCTATTCCGAAATCGGCCCTCAGGAACTGCAGTGGCTGATTGCCTCGATTGTGGTGGTCGGGGTGATGTTTGCGATGAATAAAATGCATGTCAGCCGCATCTGGCCCTATATTCTGGTCGCAATTGTGCTGTGGTATTGCGTGCTGAATTCTGGTGTCCATGCGACCATTGCGGGGGTCGTTGCGGCGCTGACCATCCCAATGCACCGCAAGGACGGCAACAGTCTGCTCGAAACTATCGAACATGGTCTCGCACCGTGGAGCGCCTATGCCATCGTGCCGATTTTCGGCTTTGCCAATGCCGGGGTCAATTTGAGCGGCGTCGGCCTTGGAAAAATGCTCGACCCTCTCCCGCTGGCCGTTGCCGCCGGTCTTGTTGTGGGAAAACAGCTCGGCATCTTCAGCTGCATTGTGGCTGCCGCCAAGACTGGTTTTGCCAAGCCGCCAAAGGGCGCGAGCTGGGCCGAGATTTGGGGCGTAACTGTGTTATGCGGTATCGGCTTCACCATGTCTCTGTTCATCGGGGAACTCGCGTTTGCCGGCCCCGGCGCGACGGCCAGCTTGCTGCGCGACGAGGCCAAGATTGGCATTCTGCTGGGTTCAGTGATCTCAGCGATCCTCGGCTACGTTGTGCTAAGACTAACGACAGAACATCCGGACGACCGGACCGCCGATCCTGATTAGCGCCTACCAGCTGCCGATATTTTCCATGCTCGCCCAGGGTTCCTGCGGCGGAAGATTGCCATCCTGAAGCAGTTCAACCGAAATACCGTCGGGCGAACGGACAAACGCCATATGCCCGTCGCGCGGCGGGCGGTTGATTACGACGCCAGCGTCCATCAACCGCTGACACGTCTCATAAATATTGTCGACGCGGTATGCCAGATGTCCGAAATTGCGACCATTGTCGTATGCTTCCGCCGTGCTCCCATCTTCGGGCGGCCAATTGTAGGTCAGTTCCACCTCGGCGATCCCCGCTTGGCCCGGAGCCGCTAGAAAAATCAGTGAAAACCGCCCTGCTTCAACATCGAAGCGCCGCACTTCCTCCAGCCCGATCAATTCGAAAAACTTCACCGTCGCTTCTAGGTCGGTTACGCGGATCATGCTGTGAAGATAGGTAATCATCGCTTCAGAAACTCCGTTCATCGTTATTCAAGCACAGTTCATCGCAGTTGTCATAAGCGAACATCGGTCGCCCAACCCCAAAACTGCGAGGCACATCATGACTGACCCTACTATCGAAACCACTGGTCCTGCCACCCCCTTTTGGCGCGAACCCGTTACGCGGCGCTGGCTGGTCAGCTCCAGCATCGTCACATTCGGCCTGATCGTCGGCGGTTTCCTGCTGGGAGACGGGCTTGTGCGCTCCAAGGAAGCGGACCGATCGGTCACCGTGCGCGGCCTGGCCGAGCGCGACGTTACTGCGGATCTCGCCATTTGGACAATCTCCTATTCCGCCACGGCAACCGATTTGCAGACTGCCCAAAGCGCAGTTGACCGCGACAGCAAAGCCATTGGAAGCTTTTTCAAAGATATCGGCTTTTCAGAAAATTCGCTCCAACCAACCGGCGTCAATGTCTCCTATTATACCGACCAGGGAATTGGCCGCTATACCGTGCGCCAGCGTCTGACGCTGAGGACCGAGGATATCAAGCGCGCGCAGGACGCCGTGAAGCGTCAGGTCGAATTGGTACGCCGAGGTGTCGTGCTGGAGGAAGGGTCAGGCATGGCCTACACCTTTACCAAGCTCGACGAGATAAAGCCGGAAATGGTGGCCGAAGCAACCAAGGATGCGCGCGCCTCGGCCGAACAATTCGCGCAAGACAGCGGCGCCGGTGTGGGGCCTATCCGCAAGGCCACGCAGGGATATTTCTCGATTGATGCGCGCGACGGCGAAGGCGGTGGTTGGGGCGTGAGCGATACGCCGTACAAGAAAGTGCGCGTTGTCACGACAGTCGATTTCTCGCTCGACTAATCTGCTCTCGACGCAAAAAGGGCCCGCGCTTCCCCCCAGAAACGCAGGCCCTTTCGTCGGCTGCCCTTGCGGGCGCTCAAGCGTGATTACATGCTGTAACCAATTGTGAAGAAGATTCCGGCGTCGGAGAAATCTTCAACCTTGGCGCCTTGCGTGTCGACATAATTGACACCCAGACTCAAGCTATCGGTTACGGCATATGACGCGCCAATTCCCCAATCGAATTGGGTGTTATCAGCGGTCGCGACCGAGAACGGCCCATCATTGTAACCCAAGTGGGCCGTCAAAGTCAGCGGCGTGTTGGGAATGGCCGTTTCAAAGTCGGTGTAGATATAGATGTTATCTTCACTACCATTGCCGACCGAGTTTTGTTTCCAGGCGTAAGCAGCACCAAGAGTAGCGCTGACCGGACCTAGGCTGCCGGAAATCGACGCATAGGGTTCAAAATAGTCGGTATCGACACCGAGGAAATTGGCGAGTTCATTTTCGGTCGGATAAATATAGTAAAGCAGGCCTACGTCGACAGATACGCCGTCAGAGACTTCGCCGCTCCAACCACCATAGATGTCGAGTTCCATTTCACCATAGGGCGAACCGCCTGAAATGGTCGAAGCCCATGTGCCTACATAGAGACCGCTTGAGTGCGCGATATCGATGCCGCCCTGCAAGGCAGGATCACCATCGGAGAATGAAATTCCGCGGAAGCGATAGTCGGAAACCAGCGCGACATTGCCGGAAATCTCGATTTCACTTGGCACTTCTTCTTCACCAGCCAGGCTTTCGATGCCGTAGTCAACACCTTGAGACGCGCGTGCAATCGCAAGCGTGCCAGCATCGGCTGTCGCAATCTCCACATCGGCCCGGGTGGCTTGGGAAATGAAGGGGTTGGCAAGCGGCGCGACTTCTTCAGCCGGCAGCTCGACCGAAACCGGAACTTCTGCAAGCGCCGAATCGGTAAGGGTTAGGGTTTCGGATGCCATTGCCGGAGCGGCGAATAGCGCAGTGGTAGCAAATAATGTTGCGGCGGTAAGGCCGCGCTTGGACGTGAGCATAACAAACTTCCTTGGTTTGTGGTGTTGCTTCGTCCCACCTGCATATCCGCTGGCCGCATCTTTTAATGTGCGGTCTCATGTGAATATGAAATAATCTTGCCAAGCGATGCTGCGCTGCACAAGAGAAATTACTGACTGCGTATCAACTAACGTCCGACTGTGGACTTTTTGCATCAGTATGGCGGCCATTCAGCACTATGACAGCGATTGCAGACCATGGCCCCGCCCACTATGTCGCACCTAACCAATCAGGAAATGCCTTACCCCCATGTTTGAACCGCTCCGTAACATCTTCAGAAGCAAACGGGAGCCGCAGCTTCCCAGTGTTCCTGTTGGACAGCGCGTCTATGTGATTGGCGATATCCATGGCCGGTTGGATCTGCTCGACGCACTGGTGCGCGCAATCGAGACTGACGACCAGCAAAGCGCCAAGGCTGAAACTACGATTATTTTCCTCGGCGATCTGGTTGATCGAGGACCGCAAAGCGCGGGCGTAATCAAGCTCGCTATGCTGTGGCAGGAATACCGGAACATCCGCTTCCTGACCGGCAACCACGAAGAAATGTTTCTCGATGCATTCAAGGACGTCGAAGTCATGCGACATTTCCTGAAACATGGCGGGCGCGAAACCATCCTGAGTTACGGCGTAACCCCAAAGCAATTTAACAAGGCCTCCATCGAGGACTTGCAGGTCTTGATGCAAGAGCATGTACCCAAGGGCGACCGTAAATTCCTCAAGTCATTCGAAAACATGATCGAGATTGGCGATTATATGTTCGTCCACGCAGGGATAAATCCCAAACGCGCGATGGATGAACAAAAGCCGCGCGAGCTGCGCTGGATCCGCGACCCATTCCTCAATCACCGTGACAGCCATTCTCACATCATTGTGCATGGCCACACGATTACCGAAGGGATTGACGAGAAAAACAACCGCATCGGGATCGACACCGGCGCCTATCGCTCGGGAAAGTTGACGGCGCTGGTTCTGGAAGGCGATAAGCGCCGCTATATTCAGACTGTCGAGAAGAAAAAGGGCGGCATCAAGATTGTAAACAGGGACGAAGCCCAATGAAAATCGCCATGGTGGGATCGGGATATGTCGGTCTGGTTTCGGGTGCCTGCTTTGCCGATTTCGGGCACGATGTTGTTTGCATCGATAAAGACCAATCGAAAATCGACGCTTTGCATAATGGCGTAATGCCGATTTTCGAACCCGGCCTCGCCGAACTGGTTGGGGCCAATGTCAACGCCGGCCGTTTGTCGTTCACCACCGACCTTGCCGAGGGCATCAAAAATGCGCAGGCAATTTTCATCGCCGTGGGAACCCCCAGCCGGCGCGGCGATGGCCATGCCGATTTGACTTTTGTCTATGCCGTCGCCAAGGAAGTGGGCGCCAATCTGGTCAATGACGCGGTGATCGTGACCAAATCGACTGTCCCTGTGGGAACGGGTGATGAAGTCGAGCGCATTCTCGAAGCCAGCGGAACCCCGCACAATTTTGCAGTGGTCTCCAACCCGGAATTCTTGCGCGAAGGCGCAGCTATCGGTGATTTCAAGCGCCCCGACCGCATTGTCATCGGTTCCGAAAGCGATTTCGGACGAGAGATTATGCGCGAAGTCTACCGCCCGCTGTTTCTCAACGAATCGCCGATCTTGTTCACCAGCCGCCGCAGCGCGGAGCTGATCAAATATGCCGCAAATGCCTTTCTCGCGACCAAGATCACCTTTATCAATGAAATGGCCGATCTGTGTGAAAAAGTGGGCGCTGATGTGCAGGATGTCAGCCGAGGGATCGGCAGCGATGGTCGGATCGGCCCCAAATTCCTACACGCGGGCCCCGGGTATGGCGGATCATGCTTCCCCAAGGATACGCTGGCACTGCTAAAAACGGCCGAGGATTACGACAGCCCCGTTCGGATTGTCGAAGCCGTGGTCAAAACCAACGAAACACGCAAGCGCGCGATGGGCCGCAAAGTTATCGACGCGCTCGGCGGGCCGGACAATGCGCGCGGCAAGAAGGTCGCTTTGCTCGGCCTGACTTTCAAACCCAATACCGACGACATGCGCGACAGCCCGGCGATAGCCATTGCGCAAACCTTGCATGATGCCGGTGTATCGGTCGCAGCCTATGATCCAGAAGGTATGGAAGTGGCTGCATCGCTAATGCCGGACGTTACCATGATGGACAGTTCCTACGCCGCGATTGACGGTGCGGACGCCATCGCGATTGTGACCGAATGGGATGCGTTCCGCGCGCTCGATTTCAAACGTGTCAAAGAATTGATGACAGCGCCGGTATTGGTTGATTTGCGCAATATCTACCAGCCGGACGATGTCCGCGCGGCAGGGTTTGACTATTCAAGCATCGGTCGCGCCTAACCCGCCGATTGTGCGCCGCCTTTCCCGTACAGATATTCAAACACCACAACCGCGCACGCAGCCCCGACGAACTGCGCCACGACAAACCCTGCCACATCAACCGGCGCAATTCCGGCGAAGCTGTTGGACAGGCTGCGCGCAATTGTAATCGCCGGATTGGCAAAGCTGGTCGAGCTAGTGAACCAATAGGCCGATGTGATGTAGAGCCCGACGCTGGCCGGGACCCATGCCTTATTGACCCGCACCGTCCCGAGGATGGTCAGTACCAAACCGAATGTGGCAATGAATTCGCCAAGCAATTGACCAGTTCCGGTGCGGGGCTTGAGCGAATATTGCAGAACCGGCAGATCAAACATCGCATGCGCGGTCCATACGCCCAAAATACCTGCCGCCAGTTGCACTGCGATATAGGCTAGCGCGTGGCCGCTTTCGATCTCACCCCGAATGCGGAATGCCAACGTTACCGCAGGATTGAAATGCGCTCCGGAAATGGGGCCGAACATCGAAATCAGCACCACTAGAATAGCTCCGGTGGCGATAGTATTGCCAAGCAGAGCGATGGCGACATTGCCGCCCGCCAAAGCCTCAGCCATTATGCCAGAACCCACGACACAGGCGAACAGAAAAAAGCTGCCGAGTGCCTCGGCCAGTAATCTACGACTCATTCGGAAAATCCCGCTATTCCGCCCACATCAGAGGCATAGGCCAAATATCCGGAACCGCAATAATGAGCCTTGGCCGGCCCGATTGCAGGCCGGCCAA
>JBATLU010000099.1:0-2637 GCA_049289475.1 Pontixanthobacter sp.
GTGTACGAATACCTGCTGCCTTCAATTCCTGCTCAAGTGTCGAGCAATAAGCCAGCAGTTCTGCATCTTCCGGCTTTTCACGCAGCATGGGTACGATGACGATCTGGCGCGGTGCAATCTTAGGCGGCAACCGCAATCCATCATCGTCGCTGTGCGTCATGATTACACCGCCGATGAGGCGTGTCGACGAACCCCAACTTGTCGTGTGACAGTATTCGAGCTGTCCTTGGGCACTTTGAAACTGGATGTTCTGTGCTTGCGAAAAGTGCGTGCCCAAGTAATGCGAAGTGCCAGCCTGCAGCGCCTTGCCGTCCTGCATCATCGCTTCAATTGAGTAGGTGTTGTCAGCACCCGGGAACCGCTCGTTAGCTGGCTTCTCGCCCGCGATCACCGGCATGGCGAGAACGTTCTCCGAAAACTCGCGGTAAACCTCGAGCATGCGCAACGTCTCGACCATCGCGTCGTCGCGATCGGCGTGCGCGGTATGTCCTTCCTGCCATAGAAACTCAGCGGTCCTCAAAAACAGACGCGTGCGCATTTCCCAGCGCACCACGTTGGCCCACTGGTTTATGAGCAAAGGCAAATCTCGGTAACTTTTGATCCAGCGCTGGAACGCATCGCCGATAATCGTTTCGGACGTCGGCCGCACGATCAGCGGTTCTTCAAGCTTCGCTTCTGGATCGACAACGAGCTTGCCACCTTCGTTCTTCAATCGGTGATGCGTGACAACCGCCATCTCCTTGGCGAAGCCTTCAACGTGCTCCGCCTCCTTGGCGATGAAGCTCAGCGGAATGAACAGCGGAAAATAACAATTCTCGTGCCCGGTATCCTTGATGCGCTGATCGAGCTCACCCTGCATGCGTTCCCACACACCCCAGCCCCAAGGCTTGATGATCATGCAGCCGCGAACCGGGCTTGTCTCCGCCATGTCACCATCGCGAACGACCGCCTGGTACCACTCGGGGAAATTCTCTTCGCGGGTAATGCTGAGCGCGCGCTTGCTCATCGGCTAGCCTCATTAGTCAGCTTGCGTGACGTATTCTCTAGATTTCTCGGTCTGCCGTATTGGGCAGACGGGAAATGGCAGTTCAGGCGCATCAGCTTCACTCAGGTTTCGAATGATCGTGGAAGGGCCACCGCAAAAGCGCGAATCGCAGCAGGCGTTTACCCGCGTTGCAGCAAAATAGCCTGCGTGCGCTCTTAACGAAGAACGCCCCCGCGAGCAATGGCACCACCGCGAACGGTCGGGGATCGTTGATAAAGGGTCACGTACAATCCGGAAAAATGCAGAACGAAATGCGTACACCGCTGTCATCGCCGCCAATATTGTGAATTTGGAACCGGCTCATTCCATCGCCGCCGGCCGGGTTTCCCATTACGGTATCCAGCCCCATTGAGGCGTAGGAGCCTAGTCCGCGGGCGTTGACCTCGTCGCCCAATCCCCCAAACTGGGCCCTGATCCACCCACCTGGATCAGGACCGACCACCGCACGGGCCGCCGCACAGATGACCGACGCCAGCCCCCAACTCTGCGAACACTGAAATTCGAATTGGCCCGCGACACGGATTTCGCCGATCCGCAGCGGTTTGTTTTCCACGTCCGCGCCGCCAACTCCATCGCTGCCAGATTGCTCCCCAGCGATCTCATGGCTGATCACCAAGCTGATTTGTGGCGAACGCCAAGCAAGCCGCGGCAGTAGGGCAGCATCCGTACACGCTCCCGACACACATTTCGCAGAGAAGTGAACATCGTCCGACGCGCTGGCACGAAGCTGCAGCCCATTGCCCAGCGTCTGAATATCGATTGTCAGAACCACCGGCTCCACCGGCCGCACCTCATAACGCCCGCCCATAATTGAAAAGGTTGGCGGATCAAGTTCGAGCACCACGCCGTTGCGGGTTTCATCTTGAGAATTGCCCAAAGTTATTTGAAGCTTTCTCGCCTCAACGCAGCTTTTTCCCGCCGCAGGCATCCCGCTGCATGTGATTTTGAGTTCTCCAGCGCGCAAAAGGGAATGCGCCAGCTCAGTGATTTCACTGTATTGAAGCCGAATCTCGCCGGCCCGCGCGCCGACCCCCGTCCCACCCGGCATGCAGGTTATCGCCAGCGCCACCAAAATCACGGACATGCGCGCGCACGCTCCGACCACCAACCCGACTTGGCAACAAAACCAATTCTGGAACCCGTTCCCGAATATGCCTATCCGCTTTTGTTTTTGGCTCCAGTCCATGGAGCGAATTTAGGATCAAGCCGTTAGCCGGGGATATTCGCGGTTCATCTGTCGCAATCGACATGCATTCGGTAATCAAATGAAACCGAAACAAAAAAATTTGGCATCGCCAGACGTGACAGTTTAGCGCCGCTTAGGTATTGTGCTGACGTCAAAGCTTAGAAAAAGGGGTCGAAACCATGTCCCGTATGGCAATCGGCTCAAGTCTAGGGAGTTTGCTAGCCATCTTTTGAGTTGGTTAGCCGATCAAATCGGACCGTATTGGCCACTTTTGGAGTGACGTGTGACGGAATGACGTGAACCACGCCAGAACCATCACCGGCACCGCAATCGATTACACAACGATTGCACAAGGCGTTAACTCTCGGTCCGGACAAAGAACGATATTTACAGAAAAGAGCAGCAC
>JBATLU010000100.1:0-4198 GCA_049289475.1 Pontixanthobacter sp.
TTTACACTCTTCTGTCGAGCAAACTTCGGGTGCCGGTTCCTGCCACGCTGCAGCCTAACCCGCCTGCGGTCCGCGAAGCTGCAGCGGGGTGGGTTTCAAGGCTTGCGGTAAATGAAAACCGGCGTCATTCTCCTAGCTTATGACCCAATCCATTCTCGTTCTCGATGAAGGCACCACCTCCACCCGTGCAATGCTGTTTGCACCCGATGGGATATTGCTGGGTAGCGCCAGTCAGGCGCTGACTCAGCATTATCCGGCACCTGGCAGGGTCGAACATGATGCGACCGAAATCTGGCACCGCACGCTCGCCTGTGCACGCGAGATGATCGAGAAGGCGGGCGGGGCGGGCAGGATTGCCTGCATCGGCATCACCAACCAGCGCGAAACGGTGGTCGCGTGGGATCGCACCACCGGCGAACCGCTCTCGCGTGCGCTGGTATGGCAGGACCGCAGGACCGCCGATTTCTGTGACACTCTAAAGCGCACAGGCCACGAAGCTTCGGTCCAGCAACAAACCGGATTGCTGCTCGACCCCTATTTCTCAGGCACTAAAATGCGCTGGCTGTTGGACAATGATCCGGCGGTCAATGCGGCATCGCAAGCGGGCACGCTGGCGCTCGGGACAATTGAAAGCTGGTTGGTGTTCAAGCTGACCGGCGGCACTTTCATCAGCGATGCGAGCAATGCCAGCCGCACTTTGCTGCTGCCCTTGGGCGGTGCACAATTCGATGATGGTCTGTGCGAATTGCTCGGAGTTCCCAAAACCGCGTTAGCCGAAGTGACCGACAATTCGGGCGATTTTGGCGCCACGCTGCCTGAATTGTTCGGGGCACCCATTGCCATCACCGGTCTGGTCGGCGACCAGCAATCGGCAACTATCGGCCAAGGCTGTCTGTCACCGGGGGAAACCAAGGCCACCTTTGGCACCGGCGCTTTCATCCTCGCCAATAAGGGCAGCGATATTCCAATATCGCAGCATCGGTTGCTGGGGACGGTACTTTATCAGGAGGCGGGTGAGCGCACCTACGCACTGGAAGGCTCGGTATTTGTTGCTGGCAGCCTGGTGCAATGGCTGCGCGATTCGCTTGGGCTGCTGGGAACTGCTGCCGAAACCGAGACGCTGGCTAGGTCGATCGATAATAGCGGCGGGGTGGTGATTATCCCTGCGCTGTCAGGTCTGGGTGCGCCACATTGGCAGCCCGATGCGCTCGGCGTGATTGCGGGTCTCAGCTTTGCCACCGGCCGTGCGCAAATAGCCCGCGCTGCGTTGGAGGCGATGGCGCATCAAACCTATGATCTGGCGCAGGCCTTTGCCGCCGATGGTGCCGAATGGACTTCGCTCAAGATCGACGGCGGGATGAGCGCAAATGACTGGATGGCGCAGGATATTGCCAATCTGCTAGGACTGCCGGTCGAGCGGCCCGATTTTGTCGAAACGACCGCGCTGGGTGCGGCGATGCTGGCGGCAAAAGGGGCGGGGCTGGTTAAAACGCTGGAACAGGCGAGCGCGGTCATGCGAGGGTCAATCGGATATTTCGAACCGGCAATGGACAATCTTGTGAAGCAGACGCGTTTGGCCAATTGGCAGCGGGCGCTATCCGCAATTTAGGGTCCTGACCCTCAACCAGCGGTGCCGCCTCAGCGGTAGTAGAGCGCCTGTCCGAGCCGCTCCTGCAAGCGCAAGATCGCTGCCGGGCGCATTTCAAACCGGTCGCGCCAAGCTGCATCGAGCCGTGCAATCCGGGCATGCAGTTTTTCGCTATCGTGAATCAACTCGCGCGTCGGCGGTTCGAGCAATTTCAGATTTGCCGCTTCGGAAGTTCGATCGACGGGCAATTTGCTATGGCGGCGCAGCTGGAATTCGGTCAGCTCGCCTGCGTAATAGGCGCGGTGGTTGAGCAGCCACGCCAGCACATGCATCACCCGCGTGGTGGTACGCAAACCCTCGACCGAAATCGCCAGTCTGACTTTATCCGCCGCTTCGCCGGTTTCGCGAATGGGATTGAGGTCGAACACCGAGCGCACTTCATCAGCGAGCAACAAAGCTTCGCAGTACAGCGCCTCGATAATCGGCTGGTTTATGTCTCTCGGGTTCCCCATCGGAACGCTCTGGTAAGTGACATGGTACACAAGCGCCATAGCTGGCCCGAAACTATCCCGAACCAAAAAGGGACTGTATCGTTTTGGAGCATTTTGGGGGTTTCAACGCCTGAATTGACCGAACATTGGTCCGCCGAATTCAGGCAATGATATCAGGCAGCAAAGCGTCTTCGAGAAAGCCGATCTGGTCTTTCATCTTGAGTTTGCGCTTTTTCAGCCGCGCAATTTGCAGCTGGTCCATCGATCCGATGGCAAGCAGGGCGTCGATTGCCGCATCGAGATCGCGGTGCTCGGTCTTGAGCAGTGCCAGCCGCTTGCGCATCTCCTGTTCGTTCACTCGGTCGGTTCCCTCGGTAATTTGCCGGACAGCCGATTCGGCGGCGCTGCAATTCGTCGTTCCTGCGATAGTATCTGCCGCTTAAGGATTAATCAGCACTTCGCAAATAGCCTGTGTTGTGGTTGTATACCAATATGCGGTTTGTCCGCGATGGACGAGTCGCTCACTTAGGTCATGTACCTCATAAGGAGAGCCAGATGGAATCGTCCCACGTAAGCGCCCTGCAGTCCAAACATGCCGGAATCGAAGCCAAGCTTCGCGATGAAATGAACCGGCCCGCGCCAGACACAGCGACAATCCAGGACCTCAAGAAAAAGAAATTGCGAATTAAAGAGGAACTGTCGGCGCATTAGAGCCACTTTCCTCACCCGCATTCGCGCGGATAGCATTAACATTTAGCCGACGTTGGTCTAGGCTGCCATTATGACCGCAGCCGCAGCCGCACGTTTGATTCTTACCGACCTTCACGAGGTGATGGCTTCACGTCTTCACGCGCAGGGCAAGCTTGACCGCGTTGTCGATATTATCGCGAAGAATCTCGATAGCGAAGTGTGCTCGATTTACCTGCTGCGCGAAGGGATGCTGGAGCTGTTTGCGACCGAAGGGTTGAACGCAGAAGCGGTGCACGTCACCCGCCTCGCGATGGGTGAAGGGCTGACCGGAACCATTGCCGACAAGATTGAAACGCTCAACCTTGCCGAGGCGAAGGCACATCCTGATTTCCAATATAGGCCCGAAACGGGGGAGGAGAAATTCCATTCCTTTGCTGGTGTGCCGATTGTTTACCGTGAACGCGCAGTCGGGGTGTTGTGCGTCCAGCATGTCGAGCCGCGCCGCTATGAAGATATCGAGATCGAGGCGCTCCAGACCACGGCAATGGTGCTGTCGGAGCTGATTTCGAACAACGAGCTGATCGACGAGGAAGAGGCGCTCGGTCGCGCGCCCGAATTGACCGGTCCGGTCAGTGTTAACGGTCTGCCGTTGGTCAAGGGTCTGGCGATGGGCACGGCGGTCTATCACCAACCGCGGATCACCATCGATCAGGTCATGGCCGAGGATACCGAGGTCGAGCGGCAGCGGGTGTACCGTGCGTTTGACAAGATGCGCGAGCAGATCGACCATATGACCAGTCAGGCTGAATTCCGGTCGGGCGGCGAGCATGAGGAAGTGCTCCAGACCTATAAGATGTTCGCCTATGACGAAGGTTGGGGCAGGCGAATCAATGAAGCGATTGATTCAGGTCTAACCGCCGAGGCAGCAATCGAGCGCGTACAGCAGCGCACCAGAATGCGGATGCGTGAGATTGATGATGCGCTGTTGGCAGACCGGATGCACGATCTTGAGGATCTCTCCAACCGGTTGCTGAGGATTGTATCGGGTCAGATGGGGACTGCGGCATCGCAAGGTCTGCGCAAGGATGCGATCCTGATTGCCAAGAACCTCGGCCCGGCCGAATTGCTCGAATATGACAAACGGCGTTTGAAAGGGGTGATCCTGGAAGAAGGGTCGCTCACCGCGCATGTGGTGATTGTGGCGCGCGCGATGGGGGTTCCGGTGCTCGGCCGTGCGCGCGGATTGCGCGGTATCGTCCGCGATGGTGATGAAATCCTGCTTGATGCCGATGCCGGCACGGCGACCGTTCGGCCAGCGCAGCAAATGGCCGATGCCTTTGCCATGCGGTTTGCCAAATCGCGTGAGAAACAAGCGGCCTATGCCGAACTGCGCGATGTCGAACCTTTTACACGTTGCGGCGCACGCATT
>JBATLU010000101.1:0-1649 GCA_049289475.1 Pontixanthobacter sp.
GAACCCCCGACACGCGGATTATGATTCCGCTGCTCTAACCAGCTGAGCTACTCCGCCCCATGGGCTCCCGGAAAGGGATTGCGCCGCTATTTTGACTGCGCAGGCGGCGCGTTTAGGGCTGCACTGCGCGGCGGTCAACATCAAATGCTGCAAATTTAAACCCTATCGATGCATCAGGATTTTCGGAAGGAATAGCTGCGAACATGCTCCCACGGACCACCACGATAGATATGCAACGATAGGCCTGAAAAGTAAAAATCGCGTGCCGCAAATTGCGGTGAAAGCTCCGACTGCAGGGCTTTGGCGGCTTCGGTGGTGACTTTGTTCTGGATCGTAATGTGGAAGCGCGGGCTTTGCTGGTCCTGCAGAGTCAGCAAACCGTGGAAACGACTCGCTAACTCGTCACGTATTTGCGACATCGCTGGGCTGGAAAGTTTCAGCGCCGTCCCGCGTCCCAACGACATAATTCCTACAATCTGCGCTGGTACAGCCGAATTTTGTGCAGCCACGTCTGCTAGGGCGCGCTTGACCTCGCTTTCGCTCGACGGCGGCAATGCGTGGAAAAGCGTGACATGCGCATCAAGGAAATTACGCTCTGGCGGGAAATGCGCAGTCCTTAATGCAGTTGCCCAAGTGGCCAGTTCAGCCGGAAGCTGCGCGGTAATTATAAATGCAGCGCGCGGCGCGGTTTGGGTCACCGTTCCCCGCGGGCGCGGCGCAGAGCGTACCATTTATCGACAGCCGCCTGATGCGCGGCATAATCTCGGTTGAATTCATGGCCTCCGCTCCCGTCAGCCACCATATAGCGCGCTTCGGTCTGTGCCGGATCAAGCACTGCCGCGATCGACTCGCGCCCGGGATTGGTTATCGGCCCTTTGGGCAGGCCGATCATCGAATAGGTGTTGTAATCATTGATCGCGGCGATTTCCGATTTACGGATCTGCCTGCCGAGCGGTTTACCCTTGGTTATAGGATAGATGATCGTCGGGTCTGCCTGAAGCAACATCCCGTCCTTAACCCGGTTGGAATAAAGGCCAGCTACCATACGGCGCTCCTTAGGGACGCCGGTTTCTTTTTCTACAATAGAGGCGAGAATTACCGCCTCTTCGGGGCTTTTGACAGCGATTCCGGGTTTGCGCTTTGGCCATGCCTCGGCAAGGTAATTGCGCATGGCAACCTGCATCCGTGCGAGTATTTTGGTCCGCGCCTCTCCCCGCTCAAAATCATAGGTGTCGGGCAGAATTGTACCTTCTTGGGGGACAGGAATTTGGCCAGTCAGCAATGGTTCCGCCATCAAACGCTCATACACCATGATCGAAGGCATACCTTCGGGAATAGTGATGAATCGCCGCACGACATCGCCTGACTGAAATGCTTCTAGAATATCAGACGGGCTCATGCCCTTGGTAAGCGCGAACTCGCCCGCTTGGACGGGCTTGCTACTCCCCAAGATCTTGGCACGCAGCAAAAAAGCATCGGAAGACGCAACAACTCCCTGTTCTTCAAGGCTCTTGGCAATAGAAGTTAAAGACGAACCTGAAGGCACTACAAAGGGCGTATCTTTGTCCAGATTGGCGGGACCATACCAACCCGAAGCGAACCAGCCGACCCCACCAAGCACGAGCAGGAGAAACAGCGCAGCAACCATG
>JBATLU010000102.1:0-20314 GCA_049289475.1 Pontixanthobacter sp.
GGAGTGGGTGTCGATGCACAAGGCCGCGCGCATTTTGTTATCAGCGATACGCCCATCTCTTTCGGTGTCCTTGCACGCTATTTCCGCGACGAATTGAAAACGCCCAACGCACTGTTCCTCGACGGCAATGTTTCATCTTTGTGGGACCCGGCAGGTGAGCGGATCGACAATGGCGCGCCACTTGGCCCATTGATTGTGGTCGAGCAAAAGGACTGACCTTTATGCAATACGAACGCACACTCTATCCGCCGATTGAACCCTATGACAGCGGTATGCTCGATGTCAGTGATGGCCATGTGATCTATTGGGAACGCTGCGGAACCAAGGGCGCAAAGCCAGTGGTGTTCCTCCACGGCGGCCCCGGCGCTGGATGCAGCCCGAAACAGCGCCAGCAATTCGATCCCGCGCTCTACGACATTCTGCTGTTCGACCAGCGTGGATGCGGCCGCTCGACGCCATTTGCCTCTCTTGAAAACAACAACACCTGGGATCTGGTCGCCGATATGGAGCGGCTGCGCGAAATGTGCGGTCACGAAAAATGGCAGGTTTTCGGCGGTAGCTGGGGCTCAACCCTGTCGCTCGCCTATGCGCAAACCCATCCCGAGCGAGTTACCGAACTGGTTCTGCGCGGCATTTTCCTGTCGCAGCAAACCGAACTCGACTGGCTCATGAAATACGGCGCGAGCGAGCTTTATCCCGAGGCGTGGGATGACCTGATTGCGCTTGTTCCAGAAGGCGAACGCGGCGACATCACGACCGCCTATTTCAAATTGTTGACCAGTGACGATGCGGAAACCCGCAAACACGCCGCTGCAATATGGAACCGCTGGGAAAGCAGCACCGTAACCCTGCTGCCCGACGAAGACATGATCGAAGACACCGCCATGGGCGAAAACTCGGTCGCCATTGCGCGGATAGAATGCCATTATTTCCTCAATGGCTGCTTCCTCGAAGAAGGCCAGTTGCTCGCCAATGCCCACCGGCTGAAGGGCATACCCGGCGTGATCATTCAAGGCCGCCACGATTGCTGCACCCCGCCGTCTGCCGCTTGGGCGCTGAAGAAGGCATGGCCGGAAGTAGATTTGCAGATTGTCCCCGATGGTGGACATTTGTTCACCGAACCGGGCATAACCGACGGACTGGTCCGCGCGGCCGACCGTTTTGCGGGCAAATCCGCATAGCCCCACCAGTCTTTCCAAGGCTGGCAGATTTCCTTTCTTGATCGCCCGCGCAAGACAGGCAAAGAGCCCCCCATGATCCTCGTCATCGACAATTACGACAGCTTCACCTTCAATCTGGTCCATTATCTGATGGAACTGGGCGCAGAGGTACGGGTCGAGCGTAATGATGCAATGTCGGCGGCAGATGCCATTGCGACCGGTGCGGACGGTTTCCTGATCTCGCCCGGACCCTGCACCCCAAACGAAGCAGGTATCAGCCTTGATCTGGTTGCAGCCTGCGCCGATGCAGGGAAACCATTGCTGGGCGTATGCCTTGGTCACCAATCTATCGGACAGCATTTCGGCGGCAAAGTCGTTCGAGGCGGGTTGATGCATGGCAAGACTTCGCCTGTCAGCCACGACAATAGCGGCGTATTTGCCGGCATCCCCTCGCCCTACACCGCGACCCGTTATCACTCTCTGATTGTCGAGGATATTCCCGCAGTGCTCAAGGTCAACGCCACCAGCGAGACACCAGGATTGGCCGGTGAGGCGGTGATGGGCTTTCGCCACGAAACACTGCCGATCCACGGCGTCCAGTTCCATCCAGAGAGCATTGCGACAGAACACGGCCACGCCTTGCTTGCCAATTTCCTGCGGATTTGCGGCGTGGAGCCGAAGGAGCGTCCATGAGAACCCTCCCCCCCGCTGATGCGCATCTGACTGAGTCCGAAGCTGAAGAGGTTTTCGGGGCGCTGCTTGACGGCGAGACCAGCGAAGAGGAGATCGCACGCTTTCTGGTCGATTTGTCCAACCGCGGTGAAACCGGCGCGGAAATCGCTGGCGCAGCCCGTGCTTTGCGTGCTCGCCTTATCCCGATTGCCGCGCCCGACAATGCCATCGACGTGTGCGGCACCGGCGGCGACGGGCATCACACGCTGAATGTCTCGACCGCAGTGTCCCTGGTGGTTGCTGGCGCGGGCGTTCCCGTTGCCAAACACGGTAACCGCGCTGCATCCTCCAAATCAGGCGCAGCAGACACGCTGGAGGCGCTCGGCCTCGATATGGATGCTGCCGGACGCACCGCTGAGAAAACGCTCGCGGAAATCGGCATCTGCTTCCTGTTTGCCAAGAACCACCATCCAGCGATGGGGCGTATCCAGCCCATTCGGACGAAGCTGGCACGCCGCACGATATTCAATTTGATGGGGCCACTGTCCAATCCGGCGCGCGTCAAAAGCCAGCTGATCGGGATTGCCCGTCCTGCCTATGTGCCGATATATGCCGCTGCAAAAGCGGCACTTGGAACAACGCGCACCATGATCGTTTCAGGCGACGAAGGACTGGACGAACTCAGCCTTGCGGGCGGCAATGAAATGGCCGATGTTCGAGGCAATGATTTTGAAATGCAGCGCGTCGATGCCGGTGTGGTCGGGGTTCCGCACTCTCCGGTGGAGGCCATTCGCGGCGACGATGCGGTCCATAATGCTGCAGCGCTCAAAGCGCTACTTAATGGCAATCCCGGCCCTTACCGCGATGCAGTGGTGTTCAATTCGGCCGCCGCCTTTCTGGTCGCAGGGGTAACGCAGGATTGGGCCGAGGGCGGCGAGATGGCGCGCCAATCGCTCGATTCAGGCAAAGCCAAGGCATTGCTGGATAGCTGGATTGCAATGGCACAATGAACAAGCTTGACGAAATTTGCGCGACCAAACGCGGCGAAGTGGCGGCGCGCAAAAGCGCGATCTCGCTCGCGGAGTTGGAAGCGCGTGCATTTGAACAAAGCGCTCCACGCGGATTTCGCGCCGCTTTGGAAGCCAAGTCAAAAAGCGGGTATGCTTTGATTGCGGAGGTTAAAAAGGCCTCCCCATCCAAAGGCTTAATCCGCGCGAATTTCCAACCGGCACAACACGCACGCGACTATGAAGCGGGTGGCGCAGCGTGCCTGTCTGTCCTGACCGATGCCCCCTATTTTCAGGGTCATGAAGATTATCTGGTCCAAGCGCGTGCGGCTTGCTCTCTGCCAGCGTTGCGCAAGGATTTCATGGTCGATATCTGGCAGGTTGCTGAATCGCGTGCCTATGGGGCGGATGCGATTCTCATAATCGTTGCTGCGCTTGATGACGGGCAAATGACCGAAATTGAAAGTGCCGCGATAGAGTATGGCATGGATGTACTGGTCGAAGTGCATGACGAGGCGGAAATGGAACGCGCCGCTAAGCTGAAATCGCGTCTGATCGGTGTCAACAACCGCGATTTGAAGCGCTTTGTCACCGATCTGGCGGTGACCGAAAATCTGGTTCCACTGGCGCCTGAGGGTGCTTTGCTGGTAGGCGAAAGCGGGATTGCAACGCATGAAGATTGCCAGCGGCTCGCCAAATCGGGTGTGCGCTGTTTCCTCGTCGGCGAAAGCCTGATGCGGCAGGATGATGTGGTTGCTGCTACACGCAATTTGCTCGGCGGATAAAGGCCTGTCCTACCGGTGCTCGATTGGGCATAAGCATTTCATGAATCATCTGATTGTATCACCAAAATTCTTGTGCGACTTTCGCCGTTTAAAGGGCACAAACAGCGTAATGATTTTTAGTCATATGACTGTGTTCCATGTGTTCCACTTGGCGGAAACCGAAGCGTAAAATGAGCAAACTGACCCATCTCGACAACGACGGTAGTGCCCATATGGTCGATGTCGGCGGCAAGGCCGAGACCAAGCGCATCGCCACCGCCACAGGCTTAATCACCATGTCGGCAGAGGCGCTTACCGCGATCCGCGCAGGCAATGCTCCTAAGGGCGACGTGCTCGGCACCGCGCGCATCGCGGGGATTATGGCCGCGAAGAAGACCAGCGAATTGATCCCGCTGTGCCATCCACTCACGATCAGTTCGGTCGTTGTAGAATTCGCGTTCGAGGAATACGGCATTCGCGCCACTGCCACTGTCTCGCTCACCGGCAAGACCGGGGTTGAGATGGAAGCTATGACGGCCGCCTCTGTCGCTTTGCTGGCGATCTACGATATGGGCAAAGCGCTCGATAAGGGCATGGTGATCGGGGACATCCGCTTGCTCTCCAAATCGGGCGGAAAATCAGGTGATTGGCAGGCCGCCGAATGACACCCCCGCTGCCCTTGCATGAAGCGCAGCAACGATTGCTGGATCTGGTGACTTTGACCGAGATCGAAACCGTTTCGCCGGAGGTCGCGCTCGGACGTTATCTCGCGCAGCCTTTTATTGCGAAACGCACACAGCCGTCAGCGGACCTATCAGCGATGGACGGTTTCGCAGTTTCCGGCTCAGGACCTTGGCAAACGGTTGGGGAAAGCCGCTGCGGCGCACCATTCGGCGAAGCAATCTGTGTGGGTCAGGCAGTGCAAATCTCTACCGGCGCGCACATTCCGGTAGGTGCAGATGCGATTGTGTTGATCGAAGACGCAGCTGTCAGTGAAGATGGTCTAATCGCCTCTGATGCGGCAGAAAGTAGCCGCTACACCCGCCGAGCCGGGTCGGATTTTGTAGTAGATGACATCCTTTTGTCAGTCGGCACCAAAATAGGCCCGACACAGCTGGCTCTTGCCAGAATGGCCGGGGTTACTGAAGTCGCAGTTCGTAAGGCTTCGAGAATCGCCATCCTCGAATGCGGTGACGAACTGGCCAACGATCCGGAGCAATGCGAACCGCACCAGATTCCGGCAACCAATGGCGCGATGGTGTGGGCCATGGCGATGTCGGAACATTGCCTAATCAATCGCCTTCCTCCTGCAAAAGACAATCTCGAAGCTTTAATTGCCGCGATCACCAGTGCCAAGGACGCCGATCTAATCGTGATCAGCGGCGGCGCTTCAGTGGGCGAACATGATCTGGCGCGCCCGGCCCTCCAAAGCCTTGGTGCAAGGTTCGATTTCTGGCGGGTCGCGATAAAACCCGGCAAACCTTTGATGGTCGCGCAATTGGGACGGCAATTGATCCTGGGCTTGCCGGGCAATCCGGTATCGAGCTACGTCACCGGCTTTCTGTTCATGCTCCCTGCTATCCGCAAAATGCTCGGAGCGGCGAAATGCGTCCCGACGCCGGTTTCGCTCGAGGCTAGCGCCGATTTGCCGCAATCGGGACCGCGCAGGACCTTTCTTCGTGCCAATTACAATGGCCGCACTGTAACTCCGCTCGCAAAACAGGATAGCGGGAGTCTCGCAGCACTCGCCTCCGCCAATGCGTTGATCGAACGGTCCGAACATTCCGAAGCGGTCAAAGCGGGAACGTATGTTCCAACCTATATCCTCGGAAATGGCGGAATTGCTTGACCTTGTGAATTAAGTTGCCTACTTGTTCCTTATTCGTTCGCAAAAATGCGTGCGGATCAACTCGGGCGACAAAGGAGCCTTTCGCCATGCTGACTGCTAAGCAGCACGAACTTATTCGCTTCATCCAGCAAAAACTGGAGGAAACCGGTATTTCTCCCTCTTTCGAGGAAATGAAGGAAGCGCTCGACCTTAAGAGCAAATCAGGCGTTCACCGTCTGATTTCTGCGCTGGAAGAACGCGGTTTCATCCGCCGTTTGCCCAACCGCGCACGCGCTTTGGAAGTTTTGAAGAACCCTGAAGATGTTTTGCCGGGTGTGTCTAGCAAGCCGGCAAATGATGTTCTGGCGCGCACAACTACGCCGCCTGCATTGCAGTCGTTGCCTGCCAATGATGTGATTGAAATTCCACTGCATGGTCGGATTGCGGCGGGTATGCCGATCGAAGCTATGGAAAGCCACAGTATGCTGCCGGTTCCGGCTGCTTTGCTTGGCCCGGGCGATCATTATGCGCTCGAAGTTTCCGGTGATTCGATGATCGAAGCGGGTATTTTTGACGGCGATTTTGCTTTGATCAAACGCACCAATACCGCGCGCGATGGTGAGATTGTGGTCGCGCTGGTCGATAACGAAGAAGCCACTCTAAAATATCTTCACCGCGATGGTGGAATGGTCCGGCTTGACCCGGCCAATGCGATGTATCCACCGCAAATCTATCAACCGGGACAGGTCGAAGTTCAGGGTAAGCTCGCAGGTTTGCTCCGCCGGTATCATTGATTGGAATTTGGCTGTCGGGAGCCGCGCTTCGATATTGCCGGGCGCGGCCCCCCTTGCCACCAACCATGTTCACCCATTGAATCGGCCACCGTGTCGATGTCTGCATTGGCCAGATTGATCGATAGTCCTCCCGTTGTATCGAGCAGGTTTCGATCGGCCTTGAGCCATTTGGGCCGGCAAGATCGCGGCAAATAGCGGTCAGCCACGACAATGTCCGCACGGTCACATGCTGCTGCAAGCGAGCGCTCATCGACGCGGTCACGGCCCCTCGCCAACAGCACATGCCATGGCTTGTCACTGCGCGTTAATGTCACAACACAGAAATCGCGATTGCAATCCGCCCCGGGCCAATCGGCCAAGGCAATTGGAGTTCCGTCCATTCCAGCGAGTTCCAACAAATTGTCCCGTGCATAATCGCTGCGGCTTTCTCGAAGGACGATCAACTCATCGCTTTCACCGGCAATACCGACATGACGCCCGTCACCGGAAATCAACAGGTCCGGCGCCGGTTTCAGGACTAACGATATCGCCGCGACCAGTGACAGCGCCAACCCCCACAACCTGCCCCTGCCCTGCCACATCGCCAGCCAAAGCCCCCCAGCAACGAACATCGCAAACAACCCGCTGCCCATATCGGGCAGCAATTTTGTCGAACCAGGCTGCGAGGCTGTGAAATGGGCGATGCCAATCAGCAGATCGAGCGACTTACCGGCGAGCCACCACGCCGAGCCGCCCAAGCCGAACAAATCCAGAAACAATGCCAGACCGATCAATGGCATCGAGATAAACGTCGTCAGCGGAATTCCGATGACATTGGCAAATGCTCCGTAAATTCCTGCGCGGTGGAAGTGGAACAGGACAATCGGCATCAACGCTATTTCGATGACAAAGCCGGTGACCAGCAGCATCACCAAACGTCTGGCACTCCTGCTCCACCAACTCTCTTCTCGCGGGGCCAGAAAGTCTTTTACAGGCGATGAATCATGTAGTGCAACAATGGATAACACTGCGGCAAAACTCAGTTGAAAACTGGGGCCTACGAGTGATTCAGGCCAGAGCAGCAGCACAAAAAATGCCGCAGCCGCGATCATCCTGAGCGACAAAGGTTCTCGCCCGAGACTAAGCGCAATCAGCACCAAAATTGCACCGACACAGCTTCGGACCGTAGGCACCTCGGCACCTGTCAAAAGAGTATAACCAAGCCCCGCAACCGCGCCGATCAATGCCGCGACCAAAGGCAACCGAACACGCAGCGCCAACCATGGCCAAAGGGCTAGCGACTTGAGCGCCAAGAGGTAAGCAGCGGCGATCACCGCGCTTACATGCAGTCCGCTGATCGACAAAAGATGTGTCAGGCCCGCATCACGCATCGCCTTCTCGTCCGCGTCGCTGATACCGCCGCGATCCCCGCTCGCCAATGCAGCTGCGATTGCGCCTGCAGAACCACTCAAATGCCTTCGGACATGCGCTGATAAATTCCTTTGGGTGTCGGCCAATCCATCGGCTTGCTGTGCGGGTTCGACAATTTCGATGTCCCCCAAAGTCGAACCGGTCGCCGCGTAACCTTTGAACCACGCTGTTCGGGAAAAATCATAGGCACCCGGCAACATCGACACGGCCGGCGGCATTAAGCGCGCTCGTAAACGGATCACCCCGCCTTCGGTCAACCCTTCGATGTCCTTTTCGATTGGCATATTAACGCGGACCTTGCGTGCTTTTCCTGTTTCAGCATCGCGCATTGCCAGAACCAACCGCACACGGTCCAATGCCGGTTGTTCTTCCCGTTCAAGGATGCGCGCGTTGAATATCGTTACGCTTGGACGCTCAATTGGCTCTCCGCCGACAATTTCCGACCGCGCCCAAATTGTTGCGGTCCCAAGGGCGAACACCAGAGCCACCCCGCTCACAGCATGCCTCAAGGCATCACGCTGGCCGCGCTCGCGCCATATTGCCTGAGCGGCGATAAACACCAATATTGAGCCAAATATTGCGGCCAACCATTGCCACGGCCGGTCCAACACAAACCACGCCGAAATGCCTCCTGCGAAGGCGACTGTCAGCCAAGGCCCCTTGTCGAACCCTGTGCCTGATAAGGTATTGTCGGCCCAGTCCAATATGCCATTCGATATGCTGGACAATCCGCGATTGCTGCGCCAAAGGTGCTGCACTGCAGCATTGGCTGTGCCGCTTGCCTCACTTGGCTGTCCCTCCATCGGGATTTGCGGAATACCGGATGCCATGAATAGAGTTGAAAAGGAAACAGTCGGTTATGGCAAGTGTTAGCGGCCCCAGAGATCCATCGGTGGTCACGCGATTTGCGCCTTCACCTACCGGATTTCTGCACATTGGTGGTGCCCGGACCGCACTGTTTAACTGGCTGTTTTCGCGCCACCACGGCGGTAAGGCGCTGCTACGGATAGAGGATACCGATCACAAGCGCTCGACGCAGGAAGCGATTGACGCGATTTTGGATGGTCTCGACTGGCTCGGGCTGGAATATGACGCGGAGCCGGTGTTCCAGTCAGCGCGTGCTGACCGCCATGCGCAAATCGCCCAGTTGTTGCTCGATAATGGCCAAGCCTATCGCTGCTACGCCACTCCCGAGGAATTGGAAGAGATGCGCGCTGCCCAGCGCGAGGCCAAGCAGCCGATGCGTTATGATGGCCGTTGGCGCGACCGCGATCCATCCGAAGCCCCGCAAGGCGCAAGTTTCGCGGTCCGGATCAAGACCCCGACAGACGGCGAAACCTCGATCGACGATCTGGTGCAAGGCCGTGTCGCGGTCAAGAACGAGGAAATTGACGATTACATCATCCTGCGCGCTGATGGGACACCGACCTACATGCTGGCCGCGGTCGTGGACGATCACGACATGGGCTGCACCCATATTATCCGCGGTGATGACCATCTGAACAATGCCTTCCGCCAATTGCCGATTTACCGTGCAATGGATGCAATCGAAGGTGGCTGGAAAGACCCAATTTACGCGCATATCCCGCTGATCCACGGAAGCGACGGCGCCAAATTGTCCAAACGCCACGGCGCTTTGGGGGTGGAAGCTTACCGCGACGAGATGGGCATTCTACCCGAAGCGCTGTTCAACTATTTGCTTCGTCTTGGGTGGGGGCACGGCGACACCGAAGAAATTACGCGCGAACAAGCGGTAGAACTGTTTAGCCTCGAAGGTGTGGGCAAAAGCCCGTCACGGTTCGACATCAAAAAGCTCGAAAATCTGAATGGTCATTATATCCGCGAGGCCGATGATAGCGTCCTCTCCGCGCTTGTGGCGAAGAGCTTCGACGGCGATGTCGATCTTGCCTTGCTCACCCGCGCCATGCCGGTGCTGAAAACGCGGGCAAAGAACATAGGCGAACTGGTGGAAGGTGCAGAATTTCTTTTTGCCAAAAGGCCGCTCCAAATAACTGAAAAAGCAGCCAATCTCCTCTCGGATGAGGCGCGTTCGCTGTTGGCAGGCATATCAAGCCGCCTGGCTTCGGAAAATAGCTGGACAATCGAGGCGCTCGAAGCCACTACAAAGCAGCTTGCCGAAGAGCTCGAACTGGGCCTCGGTAAATTGGCGCAACCAATGAGAGCTGCGCTGACCGGAACGACAACGTCACCCGGGATTTTCGATGTGCTGGTCCTGCTCGGACGAGAGGAATCGCTAGCGCGGATTGACGCGCAGGCAATTTTTTAACGGCATCCACGGTGGGTGTAAGGAGAATTAAATTGGCTGACAATCACGCAAAACTGGAACTGAACGGGCAAAGTTACGAATTTCCCGTTCTAAGCGGTAGCGTTGGCCCGGATGTGGTCGATATCCGCAAGCTCTATGGTCAAACCGGAGCGTTCACTTTCGACCCTGGATATAAGTCGACAGCCAGTTGTGAAAGCGCGCTGACCTATATCGACGGTGACGAAGGCATCCTGCTCCACCGCGGCTATCCGATCGGCCAGCTTGCCGAGCATTCCAGCTTCATGGAAGTGGCGCATCTGCTGCTCAACGGCGAATTGCCCAATGCAGAAGAGCTCGAAGATTTCAACTACACGATCACGCGGCACACAATGCTGCACGATCAATTGCGCCAGTTCTATCAAGGCTTCCGCCGTGACGCCCACCCGATGGCGATTATGTGCGGCGTTGTTGGCGCCCTGTCTGCGTTTTACCATGACAGCACCGACATTTCAGATCCCGAGCACCGCAAAATCAGCAGCCACCGCCTGATTGCCAAGATGCCGACGATCGCTGCCAATGCCTATAAATATTCTATCGGCCAACCGTTCATGCATCCGGACAATTCGCTTAGCTACACAGGCAATTTCCTCCGGATGACGTTTGGCGTTCCGGCGGAAGAATATGAAGTGATCCCCGCTGTTGAGAAAGCGATGGACCGGATATTTATCCTCCACGCCGATCACGAGCAGAATGCGTCGACATCGACCGTTCGCCTCGCCGGTTCTTCGGGCGCAAACCCGTTTGCCTGCACCGCGGCGGGCATCGCGTGTTTGTGGGGTCCCGCACATGGCGGCGCCAATGAAGCGGCGCTCAATATGCTACGCGAAATTGGTACGCCAGACCGTATTCCGCACTATATCGAGCGCGCCAAGGACAAGAACGATCCGTTCCGCCTGATGGGCTTCGGCCACCGCGTTTACAAAAACTACGACCCGCGCGCGACAGTGATGCAGAAGACCGTCCGCGAAGTTTTCGACGCATTGAAGGTCACCGATCCAGTGTTCGAAACCGCGCTGCGGCTCGAAGAGATGGCGCTCAACGATGACTATTTCCGCGAGAAAAAGCTGTTCCCCAACGTGGATTTCTATTCGGGCGTAATCCTTTCCGCGATTGGCTTCCCGACCACCATGTTCACTGCTCTGTTCGCTCTCGCACGCACTGTTGGCTGGGTCGCGCAATGGAACGAAATGATTTCCGATCCTGGCCAGGTTATCGGTCGTCCGCGCCAGCTCTATACGGGACCTGCGCAGCGCGATTATGTGCCGGTTGATAAGCGCTAAGATGCGACGTGCCGGAACTGCGCTTAGCATCATTGCGCTCAGCTCGGGCACAGCCGCAAATGCCGTAACACCGAGCGACGCCTTCGAATGTACCGTGCCGTATCAAGCGGCAATGGAAGCAATGGCCTCGCTCACAATTGCTGAACAAATTAGTGACCCGGGGATGTCAATTCTGGACAAAGGCCCTGCGCAAATCATCAAATTTGCGCCTGATACCGTCGAAGTGTTCGGGGTGAAGCCCAAGGCACTTACGCTCACGATTAGGGAACCGGCCGCAAAAGCGCGGAAGCCGTTGTTCAAGATCACATTTGAAGCGTCCTTTGAACCTGATCCGAATATTGACAAAATAATTCAAACGGCAAACGTTTGGCATTTGGGCGCTTGCGCGTTTGGCCTTTGCATCAGAGCAAAGGATTCCGCACCGGCGGGAAGCGGGGGTTTGGATTATTACCGCAGCAACGAATTGCCGGTTCGGACCGAATGCGTGTTCGAATTCACCGAAGAAGAAGTCAACGCACTGGGGTCCTAGCGTCCGGTCGGTACATCCAGAATAAAGCGCGCACCTTCCCCCGGTGCGCTTTCCACAGTGAGATCGCCGCCCATTGCGCGGGCAATCCTTCGCGAAATATAGAGACCCAGACCGGAGCCACCATCACCGCTGCGCCCCAGTCGTTCAAACTTCTCGAACACAATCGATTGCTGCTGCTCGCTCAAGCCTGGCCCTGCGTCGCTAACGGTAACACGCGCACGATCAGCCAATGCCTCTGTTTCGATGCGGACCTGCGAGCCGTCAGGCGCATAGCGGATCGCATTGCCGATCAAATTCAGCAATATTTGCAGCACACGCCGGAATTCGGCGGTTGCCGGAACGATTGCAACTGCTTCCGGCGCAATCACCTCAATCGAGCTTTCCTTCGCGCGAACCCCCAAAATACCCACGGCACGCCGCGCTACATCGGTTAAGTCAATCTGGTCGGGCGCGGTCGAAAAATTCTCGGATTCAACAACTTCAAGGTCAGCCAGATCCTCGATCAAAGACATCAAATGCTGCCCAGCCGCGGCAATATCTGCCGCATAATTGCTGTATTCTTCAGCAATGGGCCCGGCCATTTTAGACCGGATAGTCTCGGCGTTGGCGATTATTCGTGCGATCGGTTGCCGCAACACTGGTGAAAGATCACGCCCGATCGAATGCATCGTTGCCGGGTTTTCCTGCGGTGAAACAACCGCAGACTTTGGTAAGGGCGTGTCCGCAACAAAATAAAGATCAAACCCGGCACTGCCTGGCTCTGGTTGCCCCAGCGGCACCAGACTTACTGTCCAATCCCGCTCCGATCCCTCAATGCTACATTTTGAACCATCGAGCAGACGCCAATGAAGCGGCTGTTCATGGGTGTTACCGGGGAAGACAACAAAGTCCGTCCACGGTTTTCCTCGTGATTGCCGCATTTTGGCAGTGACATCTGCAAGATCGCTCGCTTCGCTCTCAACAAGCAGGATATTTTGCCGTGTATCGAGCCGCGCGGTCAGTTCCGATGCAGCGAGATCGACCGCGCGCCTGCGTGCGATGGCGGCCAATTCATTTTCATCGGGTAGCGGATGGGATTTCCAATTCGCAACCCCGATAAAGCAGCCGCCTTCGTCCTTGTTGCTGGGTGTAACTTCGACCCAAGCCGAGATGACTTCTTCCCCGTCAAACGCGCTGATCGAACGGGCCAGCTTGAGCCGCGATGCCTGCACCTTTGCCACCAACTCTCGCAGTTCCTGGATCGCAATTGTGCCCGGCAATTCGCCGCCACAACGCTGTTGCAAGCTTAACAACGGTTCTTGGGCTTCGATCAGCCGATTGGCTTGATCGGTTCGCGCGCGGGCAAGAAAGGATCCGGTTAATTGGTTCATCAGCGTCAGCCGTTCGACCGTCCGCCAGAGGTGGCCAGCATTTGCGCGGCGCGATCACTGCGCAGAAGATCGAAGCCTTCGGGCAAAGCGATGTCAGGATGAATGAGCAGAAATTGCTCTTCAACTTCCTGTGGTTTCAAGCCTGTTGCGCGGAGCCCGAGTGCAAACCGGCCAAGTTGCCGGTCATTGGTAGAAAGCGTCGCAACATCACGGTGTTGCTTGGAACCGGCGGCCAGAGCGCTCAAAAACAAAGCAACCCCCGAATGGCTGACTGACATGGCCGCGCGCAGCCCCTGCCCCATTCCGGCAACAAGTTTTGCGTACAAGCCCAACCGGCTAACGCCTTCGTCGTAGCGCGAGCGCAATTGCATTTCAGCCTTTACAGCAAGCTCGTCAGCCTCTGATCCGGCAAAATTGCGCCATGAAAGAACTACCTCGTGAAACAAATCACCCGGTAATTCGGTCAATGGCAATTCCATCCGGCGCTGTTGCTGGATAAACCGCGCTTGAGACGCGAGCGCCGCCATGGCGGTGCTGGCTGTTGCCGAATCATCCGAGGAAATCAACGCCTGCATCATCGGAGACAGGACAGTATCGATCGCACTTCGCGAATAGAGCTTTTCAGTCAGTTGGCGCTCGATCGTCAAGGCATGGCAATGTGAGAGAAACTCCGCATTAGCCAGCAACTCATTGGCGAGAATGTTCTGATTGTCTTCGATCGCTTCTTCGATCGAGGAACCATTTGCCGTTTTTGCATATTCGGCCAGCAATTGCGCCGCGACGCTTGCGGCCATTCCGCGAATATTTGCAACGATTTCATCGCTGAACAGGACATTGGTCGAGTTGATAACCAAATGGCCCAATATCGGCGCGATTGTTCCTAGCACAGCGTCGCCATGCGCGAGCTCGTCACGCAGAATCTCTTCGACCGGAATTTCGGTTGTCTGGTTGATGCCAGTCTCGTCCATTTCCTCGCTATAACGCGCCATGGTTAAGCCCGCGTTAGCTTAGGTCCATAGAAAGTGGTCAACATCACCACCATCAAAAGCGACGCAAATAGTTGTAAAATGACCGTAATGTTGCCTAGCGTTAAGCCTGCCACCAGCAGCAAAGCCAATAATGTGCGATCTGACAGCAGTTCCCGCAGCTTGGGTCGGAAAATCTTATCACCCTGGATTTCAATCAAATGAATCAGGCCCATTGCAACGAAGGCAGCAAACGCAGCCCCCGCCCTGTGCCGTGACGGAACGCTGATTACCGTCAACACAATCAACAACAGGTCGAGCGATAAGGATTGGAAGGCGGCCCACCACCTTCCGCCCTGCGATTGCACCTGCTCCCCGCGATAAAGCTTAGCGAAGGTAATGCCGAAACGTTGCACAATGCTCGCCCCAGCAAGCGATACCAACCCCGCTAGCGGAAAGACCATCACCGAGCAGCCGGCTGCAACCAGCAGCAATGTTGCGGAAAGACAGCCGAGTGCATTGATCAATTTCGCCGGGTGCGGGTGCCGGCGCAAAATGGCTGTGGCCGCCCGATCCACCATCGCGCGGACGGGCGAAATCCATGTGGTGGGCTTTGAATTTTGATCGAGCCAGCGCGTCTCGAACTGAGCGCGCGGCTCGTCTCCGTTCACCACAACCCATTGTTCGCCAACGACGGAGAGCCCAGAAATATCAACTGCCTGCGTTCCAGTTTGTAGTGCCAATCGCATCAAGGACGACTGCACATCAATGTCAGATGGCAAATTGGAAAGGCGCTCCACCAAACCACCGCTGACCATGGCGACACCTGCCCACGCTCTTTCCCGGTCGATGCGCTCAAATCCAAGCCCCACTGCCTGATCTGCCGGAAAGACCAAAATTCGCTTGCCGTTTTCTAAGGCTTCACGGGCTACGTCGGGGGGAAATGCCAGACCATCGGCCAAAGCCAAAACCTCATCGCTGGCCTTAACGATCCCCGAAAGCGGTTTGATGTCGCGAATTGCTTGGAATCGTGCACCTGATTTTTCGATGAAATGTTGAAGATCAATCAATTCCGGTGTCAAATTGCTAGCCAGACACACAATTTGCCCACAACCTGATTCCAACGCAAATTCGACGTGTCTCTGGAGGATCGACCGGCCGGCTATGCGCGCGAACCCGCGAGGCATGCCGCCTTCGCCGGAAGTTAATTCTATGGCTGAAACAATGGCGACCCGCACCCAAACGCTCCTGATGCTGAGCGCTTCATCTAGGCGCTGACCCGAAAAGAGCCAAGCGCATTACACCATATATGGCGTCAAATAGCGGTGAATTTGGTGTGGAAAGCTTCGAGCTTACGGATCACAGCGCGGTCACTGGGAACGGTTTCGAGCGCAGCATCGGCCAGACTGATCAATTCATCGGCATGAAAGCTTGCAGCCAACCCTTTGAGGCGCTGGGCAGCCATGTTCCAATTACCGTCGCAACGAGAACGCTTTAGCAGATCAATCTGGCGGGCAAGACTCTCCGCGAAAACGGAGCGCAGTTCCGCCATCAGCGCAGCATCTTCACCTGCGGCGGCCGCTAAAGTCGCGTCAAGACTGCCGTTTTCATACAACATAGTGAGTGCCTTATAGCGCTTAGGGTTAAGACAGGGTTTATCCTTTCGAAAAAGCTGGTAGTTTCCGGCTATGACCGGGGGATCGAACATCAGGGCTATAGGCCCCGAAGAAGCGCAAAGCGCAGTGGCAGACGACATTTCGGAAGAAATGGATTCAGCCCTCACGCTCGACAATGAAATTGTCGAGGACTGGGATTATGAAGACCGACCCAAGCGCAGCTTTGGCTGGGTTGGGTCGGCGCTGGCCATTCTCGCTGCGGCGGGTTGGACCGGTTTCTTTGGCTGGACCAATCAGTATGATATTCTGGCAGGCGGCACGCCCCAGCAATGGATTGGCTGGATCACCTCATGGGCCGTGCCCATGCTCCTCATCACAACTCTTTGTATTCTGGCGATGCGCAACAGCACACGCGAAGCACACCGGTTTGGACTGATCGCCAACACTCTGTCGCAAGAATCGAGCCTTCTCGAAACGCGGTTGACGACTGTGAACCGCGAATTGAGCCTTGCGCGGGAATTTCTTGGCGCCCAGTCGCTCGAACTCGACTCAATTGGCAGAATGGCATCAGAACGGCTGTCAGAGCACGCCAACAACCTCCAATCGCTGGTTAACGCAAATGGCGCACAGATTGATTCAATCGCCAGTGTCAGCGGCATAGCGCTGGAAAACATGGGCAAATTGCGCGACGATCTACCTGTCATCGCCAATTCCGCAAAAGATGTGTCGAACCAGATCGGCACCGCAGGCCGAACTGCGCATGGCCAGATTGCAGAACTGATTGCAGGTTTCGAGCGGTTAAACCAGTTCGGCAAAGCGAGCGAAGCTCAGGTCGGTTCGATCCAAGCGAAAATTGATGCCGCACTGGGAGCATTCGAAGCGCAAACCGAGGCGATGGAGCAGCTTGCCGAAGAACGCTTTGGTGCGCTGAAAAACAAGAGCGAAAGCTTCCGCAGCAATCTTGATAGCCGCGAAGTCGAAGTGCTTGCGGCAATGCGGCGACGCGCAGAAGCACTTGAGAGCGAATTTTCCCAAACACGTGCAGTGCTGGAAAGCGAAGAGGAGGAGGCGCTACGTTCGCTCAGGGCACGGCTATCCGGATTGCGCGATGAGGCGGGTATCATCGGAAATTCGGTTGCGCAGAACGAAGAAGCGGCACTTGGCATCTGGCACAGCCGGGTCGAAACTTTGAAACAGCAGTTGCTTGAAGCAATTGGCGAAATTCAACGAATTGACGAACAAGCACTGGATGCTGCTAACGCGAAACTCGAAACACTTCGGCTCGAAGCAGAGGCGGTTGACGCCAATATCGAAGCACGCGACGCGCATCTCTACGAGAAAATCGAAATGCGCCGTAAAGTTCTGGCGGCCAATGAAGCCGCCTCACTCAGCGCGCTCACGCAGCGATTTGAAGCACTTGATAGCGAAATTTCATCGCGCAACGAGGCGCATTTGGTCGGCGCAGAAACTCTGGCCCAGCGGAGCGAAGCAATTGCAGAGCGCATTGGCAGCCTGAGATCAGCGATCGAAGAGATTGCCGCGCTCGGAACCGAGACGCAGGCGGGTATGACCCATCATGCAGAAGATTTGGCTGCTGCGCTTCAGCAAAGCCGTGATTCGATCAGCGGGACAGACCAAGCGGTTTCGAATTTGACCGATGCAAGTGTTCGCCTGCTCGAACTCATTCAGGCGAGTGCTCAGCACAGTTCGGTCAATCTCCCCGAAGCGCTCGGAACCGCCGAAGCGCGTTTGCTTCAGGTCAAGGACAAAGCCGAAGGGCTGAAATCAATTGTCGCATCGGCGGGTGAGCGGACAGAAGAACTGTCAAACTATGTCTTGAAGGCGCAGCAAGACAGCCATCAGTCTATACAGGACGTCGATGCGCTTCGCGGCCGGGTAGCGGCATCCAATGCGGAAACACACGAAGCCATTGTCTTGATGCGCACCGACCTTAAAAGCTTGGCGGAGCAATCCGATATTCTATCCGGAAAGGCGCAAGATCAGCTACGCGGAGTAATTGAAACACTGGAAGAAGCGGTTCGCGCTGCACCAACCTCGCTCGAAGAAGGTGTTGCGGACAAGATAGAACAGATCGCAGCCAAACTTGGTGAAACCACCAGCGTGGTTCTGTCCCAAACGCTCGAGAATGCGACCAATGCTTCCATTTCGCGAATCGAAGAGAGCACCGACAAGGCCAACAAAGCGGGCCGCGAAACTACGGTTCAATTGCGCGACCAACTGGTCAAGGTCAACGAGTTGGCTGCCAATCTGGAAAACCGTGTAGCGCGCGCGCGAGAACGGGCGGAAGAGCAAGTCGGGAATGATTTTGCCCGGCGGGTGGCACTCATCACAGAGAGCCTAAATTCCAATTCAATCGATATCGCGAAAGCCCTGTCGAGCGATGTAACCGATACCGCCTGGGCATCTTATCTGCGCGGCGACCGCGGTATATTTACTCGCCGCGCGGTGCGACTGCTCGACAATACCGAAGCGCGCGACATTGCTGAAATTTACGATGCAGAGCCTGAATTCCGTGAGAATGTCAGCCGCTATATCCATGATTTCGAAGCAATGCTGCGCAGTATGTTGTCGACCCGCGATGGCAATGCCTTGGGCGTAACCTTGCTCAGTTCAGATATGGGTAAGCTCTATGTAGCGCTGGCACAGGCAATCGAGCGTCTACGCGAATAATTAGCTAGCGCGCCTGTTCGAGGTACCGCTCGCCCAGCGCGATAAAGTCGGTGCCGACCCAGCCATAGGTGTAATTCACGACATAGAGCGCGGTCAAAATTGCTGCGATCCATGTAGCACGCAGCAAGAGCTTCTTTGGCTGGAAATTGGCAGGCGCGCTATCGGCCTGACCGGCGATCTTCGGGATTCCGGCCTCGTCATGCGTTTGCACCCCGAATGGGAGCGAGACAAACGCCGTCATAACCCAGACTAGTCCATAGATCGCGATGATCGAAGTTATTCTCATATATTCACCCTAACAGCATAACTTTGACATGCGGTTTCTTGCCGCTCCATCTTTGCGCAGCACGGCGTGTCGCGAGACGAGCAGCTTCGGCAATCGCGCCGCCATCTTTCCGCGCTGGACCTTTCAGACGTTTGAGCGCTTCGGAAATATCCGCTTTCGTCTCTGCCAGAAAATCGGGATAATCCTCGTCGAGCGGAAGGCCGAGACTTTCGATCGCAATACTGCCTTTGGAATCAATGGCGACGACAATTGCGCCGTTGAAGGCAATCCTGCGGCGCATGACGATGGATTCGCCGTCAGCAGGCACAATCAGATCACCATCTAGCACCAACCGGCCTGACCGGACTTTTGCCAAATGCCCGGGCTTACCCGGAGCAAGGCGAAGAATGTCGCCATTCTGCTGGAAGATATTCTCCGGAATACCCGCCGCCTGCCCTACCCTGACTTGTTCCTGCATATGCCGGATTTCGCCATGGACGGGGACCAAAATGTCCGGCCTTATCCAACCATACATCGCTTCCAGTTCGGGCCTACCCGGGTGACCGGAGACGTGGATCGGGCTTTGCCGATCGGTGACCATCACAATACCGCGCTCGGCCAGCTTGTTCTGTATCTTGCCAATCGGAATTTCATTACCAGGTATCTGGCGGCTGGAAAACAGCACCACATCGCCGCGCACCAGATCAATCTGGTGATTCTGGTCGGCAATCCTGCCCAATGCAGCGCGCGGTTCACCCTGCCCGCCGGTAGCAATGATGAGCACTTCACCCCTTGGTAAACGCATTGCGGTGTCAAAATCGACCGCATCGGGGAAATCCGCAAGATAACCGCTCTGCTGCGACACTTCTAAAATGCGGTCTAGCGAACGTCCGGCAACGCAGACTTTGCGCCCATGCGCCTTGGCAACTTCGCCCAGAGTCTGCAACCGCGCCACGTTAGAGGCGAAAGTCGTCACCAGAACCCGTTTTCCCTTGTGTTTGCCGACCTCGTCAAGCAGCGCATGATAAACCGCGCCTTCGGAACCGCTTGATTTGGGGTTGAAGACATTGGTCGAATCGCACACCAGCGCGAGCACGCCCTCGTCGCCGATTTCGATCAATTCTTCTTCGCTGGTCGGCTCACCAATGATCGGATCTTCGTCCAATTTCCAGTCGCCGGTGTGGAACACGCGGCCATAGGGGGTGTCGATCAGCAGACCGTTACCCTCGGCGATGGAATGCGCCAAAGGTAGATAGCTGATGTCAAACGGCCCGACGGCGAAACTGTCGGTCGTGTCGATAACATTGAGCTCGACGTCATCGAGCGCGCCGGCTTCTTGTAGTTTGCGCCGGATCAATTCAGCGGTAAATGGCATGGCATAGAGCGGCACGCCCAGATCGGCGGCGAAATAGGGCACTGCGCCGATGTGATCCTCATGCGCGTGGGTTAGTACGATGCCAACAAGATCATCGGCACGTTCTTCGATAAATTCGAGGTCAGCGAACACCAGATCGACGCCTGGATATTCATTGCCGGAAAAAGTCATCCCGAGATCAACCATCAACCATTTTCCATCACAGCCATAGAGGTTGACGTTCATCCCGATCTCACCCGAACCGCCGAGCGCAAGGAACAGC
>JBATLU010000103.1:0-14798 GCA_049289475.1 Pontixanthobacter sp.
CATCACACCGGTCCCCATCGCTACGGTTCCCGCTAGCGTGAGACTGTTCTTGTTATATGAGCTGCTTTGCATCTGCTTTGCCTTTGGCATTTCGAGGGTCAGGGTTGTGGCTGGCGCCTTGCAAACCAGAGGGTTATCAGCGGGATGACGATCCACATTAGGATGGGAACGAGGCCAATATTTGTGCCCGGGAGTAAGGGCATGAGCTCGCTGTATCGCCAGCCCCAACCCGATTCAGATGGTACGTTGGTGGCTATCTTTTCGATGATTACCGTAATTCCAAGACCGGTCAGCAGATAGGTGCCGATCTTTCCAAAATTTGGGCGATGCATCCAATGCCTGTCTCGATTCAATATCGAGACCACCGTGTATGCCAGCATCAATATCCCGGCATCTCCAAATGTGGCTAGCGTGCAGCCTAGCGTCTTTTCCCAAGAGGTTGCTGACCCGACATCAAAGAAAGGCATTTGGAGCATTTCCCAGATGAAGGACGTAAAGAAGCCAAACGTAGCGATATGGACTTCGGGTGCTTTATCAATTTTCACTTATCGTCAATCGGACCAAATCGCGCCGCTCGGTCTGCAAACCGGTTCATGTGCAATGCTGCTTCAATCGTCAAAGGATGCTGTGTCGCGTCCTCTCTGGGCGAAATGATCTCTGCCATTTCACGGACCTTGTCATAGGTCTCGGCTGGTTGATCCGCGAGCAAGGCAAGGACAATATTTTCCAGCGCAATGACACGGACACGAAGCTGGACGAGTTCAGTGTTGGTCATTTCGGGATCATTGGAGCCGCGTTTGTCTATTTTTGGTTGGTGCCCTCCCTCATTATCCCAGCGAGAAAGCGCCAACGGCAGATTATTCGATCGCTTTGAGTCATCATTTTTCGTCATGCCATGCTCCTGTTTTCATCAGTTGTTGGATCGCTTCATTTCGTTCGCGCAGATCACAGCGCTTTGCGGCGCAAGCGCAAAGCGTTGGCGATTACAGATACAGACGACAGGCTCATTGCTGCCGCTGCAATCATCGGGCTGAGCAATATGCCAAACCACGGATAGAGAACGCCCGCAGCGACCGGCACACCAAGCCCGTTATAGATAAACGCAAAGAACAGGTTCTGCCGGATATTGCCCATTGTGAGCTGGCTAAGATGGCGGGCTTTGGCGATGCCGCCAAGATCACCTTTTACCAGCGTGATCCCTGCGCTTTCCATTGCCACGTCGGTGCCAGTGCCCATCGCAATTCCGACATCGGCTTTGGCGAGAGCGGGAGCGTCATTGATGCCGTCTCCTGCCATTGCGACCATTTTGCCCGCTGCTTGCAGCTCGCTGATGACCCGGTGCTTGTCTTCGGGTGACACATTGGCGTGGATTTCATCAATGCCAATCATTTTACCAACTGCTTGCGCGGTAGCTTCGGCATCCCCGGTTAGCATGACCACGCGGATATTGGCCTTATGCAGCGCTTTGATTGCCTCTTTCGTGGTCGGCTTGATCGGATCGGCGACACCGATAAGACCTGCAGGCTTGCCATCGACCGCCACAAACATCACCGTTTGCCCCTGCGATCGGCCATCCTGCGCCTTGGCAATCAGCTCCGTGCTGGTGGCACCAAGCCGGTCCATCATTTTTTCATTGCCGATGGCGACACGCTTGCTGCCTGCGCTGGCTTCAACCCCTTCGCCGGTGACCGACTGGAAGTCGGTTGCTGCTTCAAACGAAAGCCCCTTGTCCTTTGCGCCGGTCACAATTGCGGCTGCCAGCGGATGTTCACTCGCCATTTCGATTGCGGCAACAAGCGCCAGCATCTCGTCGCCATCAAAACCATTTTTAGGTTCGACCAAAACCAGCTTGGGCTTGCCCTCGGTCAATGTCCCGGTTTTGTCGACGACGATGGTATCGATCTTTTCCAGAGTTTCGAGCGCCTCGGCATTCTTGATCAAGATGCCGTTTTGCGCGCCCTTGCCGGTGCCAACCATGATCGACATCGGAGTGGCAAGGCCAAGCGCACAAGGACAGGCGATGATGAGGACTGCGACTGCGTTGACCAAACCATAGGCCAGCGCCGGTTCTGGACCCCAAATCGACCATATAATGAATGTCGCAATAGCGATCAGAACTACAGCAGGCACAAACAGGCCTGCAACCGTATCAGCTAGTTTCTGGATAGGCGCACGGCTGCGCTGCGCTTCGGCGACCATCTGAACGATTTTGGCGAGAAGCGTGTCTTTACCCACGCGTTCGGCGGTCATGATAAAACTGCCAGTCTGGTTGACTGTGCCGCCGGTGACATTATCGCCTTCGGTCTTGGCGACCGGGATTGGTTCGCCCGTGATCATTGCTTGATCAATCGTACTGGAGCCCTTGGCGATAGTTCCATCAACAGGAACCTTGTCGCCTGGACGAACACGCAGGCGGTCACCGCTCTGCACTTGATCGAGCGATATTTCCTCTTCTGATCCGTCCGCACCGATGCGCAATGCGACTGGCGGTGCCAACTCTAGCAGTGCGCGCAAAGCACTTGATGTCTGACCGCGTGCTTTCAGTTCCAGCACCTGCCCCAATAATACCAGGGTTGTAATGACAGCCGCTGCTTCGTAATAGACTGCGACGCCGCCGTCATGACCGCGAAAAGCAGCCGGAAATATTCCAGGAAACAGCGTCGCGACTAAACTGAATCCATAGGCCACCGCCACGCCAATCCCAATCAGCGTAAACATATTGAGGTTCATAGTTTTGAGCGAGTTCACGCCGCGCACAAAGAACGGCCACGCGCCCCACAGAACGACGGGCGATGCCAGCAAGAGCTGCAACCATTGTGACACTCCCGGCTCAAATAAACCTTCAAACGGCTTGCCCGGAATAAGGTCGCCCATTGCGTAAATGAACAATGGTATGGAAAATAACGCACTGACCCAGAAACGCTTGCGCATGTCCAGATATTCGGGATCGGGGCCGCTATCGAGACTAAAAGTTTCCGGCTCAAGCGCCATCCCACAGATCGGACAAGAGCCTGGACCTTCCTGACGAATTTCCGGATGCATCGGGCAGGTGTAGATCGTTCCTGCTGGAACATTCGCCGCCTCCTCAAGATGCTGTCCGGTGAGATAATGTTCGGGGTCGGCGACAAATTTGGTTTTGCATCCCGCCGAACAGAAGTGATATTCCTCGGCGTCATGCTGCACATGATGCTCGGAATTGCTCGGGTCGACATCCATGCCGCATACGGGATCTTTCACCGTCACGGCAGAAGCCTCTTTGTCTTTGCAACAGCATGATTTGACAGCCTCGGTATCATGCTTCGACATGATCAGCACCTGCAACCTTGCGGCTTATCCACGAGCGCAGCGGGATAACCAACAATGCAATATACCAACCATAGAGAAAGCTACCAACCGCCCCTGCAAGAAATCCCTGCAAAGTCAGCCATTCGAAACCCGGCAACCAAGGTGCCCAAGCTTCATGCATGTGCATGGATTGCGGTGCCAAAAGACCGAAGCCAATGCAGATGAGGTAGCTGAGAAGCAAAAACAGGCTCAGCGTCCAGCCCCAGACAAGGATTTGAGTGCGGTTTGAAACATGCGTCATTTCTAGCTCCTCTTGATCATCAGTAGTATATACTATAGGGGGGTATAGTAGCATGATGGTTTAGTGTCAAGGTTGATGCGGCCATCTCTTTCGATTGATCACGCTCCAAAATTTGGCATAAGGACAACATGACAGACAAATTCACCAAAGAAATCGTGCGGATGCGAAAGATCGAAGGTCAGGCACGCGGAATAGCTAAAATGATGGAAGATGATCGCTATTGTATCGACATCCTCCAGCAATTCTCCGCAATGGAAGCCGCCCTGCGCTCTACCAAAATGAAAATTCTGGAGATCCACACCAATCATTGCGTCGAGGAAGCTCTGACTTCCGGAAGCAAGGCTGACCAAAAAGAAAAAATTGCCGAGCTAGTGAGTCTGTTCGGCAAGATGGGAAAATAGGCGGGTCGGAGCCTCGCAAAGCGAAGCCCCGAGCCGATTATCTGCTTATTCGGGTGTGTCTTTCTTGGGCTCCATCTTGCTATGATCCATCTTCGAATGATCCATCATCTGGCAGGACATTTTGCCGTCAGCATCCTTCATCATCATGCCCGGCATTTTCTTGCCGTTTTTCATCATTTCACATTTATGCTCGCCAGACTTATCGGCTCCATGTTCATGGGCCAACAATGGTCCTGTTGTGATCAATGCAAAGCCGCTCATTAAAATTGCAAGTTTAGTCATCGTACTTCCTTTCGGGGCTGGAGTGATTAATTGTAACTGGCAAAGACGCGCTGGCCGCTCTTGCCAAAAGCGATCACCTGATAAGGCTGCGTCTGATTTTGATATTCCATCCCAGGCGAACCGACTGGCATTCCTGCGACGGCAAGGCCTTTCACTCCGGCAGGCTTTTCCCGCAGTAATTTGGCAATAGCTTCAGCGGGCACATGCCCCTCAATAACATATCCCTCGACAATCATGGTATGGCAGGATCGGAGCGCCCCCGGCACGCCGTTTGCGTCTTTAACAGCGCTCATATCATTGCTGTTCCGTGTTTCGACGTCCTGCTTCATATTCGTTTCAATATGCTCGGCCCATTTCTCGCAGCAACCGCAGCCCGGGTCGCGGAACATCACAAGCGGGGCAGCTTGAGCAGCGCTGGTGCAAGCGGCAAGCAGGCCGAGCAGCGCCGTTGCCAAAAGCGGGTTTGTCTTCAGTTTGCGGATGTGGTTGAACATCTATCTTCCCTTCGGGTAATAACGTGTTATCTGCTCGATTTGGAGCTTGGCCTATTTAGAAATTCATATGATTCATGCCGCCATGCATGAATGTGCCGCCCAGAAACGCCTGTACCAGCACGCCGATCGCCAATAGACCCAGCAAGATGGCGAACAGCCTTTCTTCGCTGCGATTGTGATGAAAACGGCGCAGCCCAGCCCATGCCAACAGCACCGATCCGATTGCGACAGTCATTCCTAGATAGCGATGCGCGGTGAGGATGAGGTTGCGATCGTAAAGATAGAAACCGCCCGCAAACCAGCCCAAGAACGCTGCGGCTACTGCACCCAGCGCCCCTATGACCAGCATAATCCGCGCTGCGGAACGCCAGTCAGGCTTATTGCGCGCAATACCAAACGCTTCGGCTGCAAACGCGGCGACGATCATGGCGATTGGAAAATGGATCACGACTATATGGAGTTTGCCAAGCCAGATAAACAGACGCTCGCCAAAGCTCTTATTGCTGTTATCTTCTGCTTCATCATGCGCCATCATGCCGCCATGATCATCACTCATCCCACCCATATGGTCACTTTCGGGCGCCACAGGAGCGGAACCATCGGGCATCATTGGCATAGTTCCCTCATCCATCATGCCCTGCATTTCCGCGCTCTGTGCGGCTTCACTGGCTCCCTTGGCTTTTCCATGATGGTCTTCGGAGGTTCCGGGGCCAGCGCCCATTTCGGTCGGATCGCCATGCGCATAAGCAGTAGCGCTGAGCGAAGTGACACCAAGTGCAATGCACATCATCAATGTACGTAATTTCTGGATTGGCATCTCAACCGTCCCTAACTAACGAAAACATTATTCTTTTTTTATGCATTGCGGCAAACAAACTGGGCACTTTTGCGGACCCGTGTCTCCGGATGCAGCCTGGGGGAGACCACATCCGGAGGTTCGGTTGCGACCCGATTACTTCACCTTAAATGCATACTTGCCGCTGACGACTTCGTTATCGTCGCCCGATGCCATCCAGCGCAATTCATAGCTGCCGGTCGTAAGAGGTTTCTTCATCATCACCATGACGGACTTGCCGTCTTTGCCCATCATCACAGAAATTGGCATCTTCATCGGGGCGTGATTGGCCATTCCCGGCATTGATGTCATCATGAGCTGCATTCGGGTATTCGCGGGCATGATCTTCTCGTTGAAGACCAGATCAATTCTGTTCGTCGGCGCGACCGTGGCATTGGCCGACGGTGTTGCCGTAGCCAGACTCGGGTGCGCCAAAAGCGGTGTTGCCGCAAACATTGTAGCAACAGCGAGGGTTAGGCGAAAAAATTTGGTGTTGCGCATTTCTGTTTCCTTGGTTGTGTCTAATCACCAATACGCGGCGATTATGCTCACCCCTCAAAAATAATTTTGAGGGCAAAGCGGTCCAGCCTGCGTATAAAGAACGGAAACGACAAACGGGACAATATCAATGCCGCTATCAGACACTAAACTTGACGAGATGCTCGACAGCTTGCGCGCTGCTCAATTACCCCACGCGCTGGCAAGCGATGACGGTTTCCACAACAATGTCTGGCTCCGTGTCGGCGAAATGAATAGCAGCCGCCTTTCGCGCCAGAAAAGTCTGCTGGCAGTGCTCATGTTCGTGACCGCGCTGGGTGCAGGGTTTGGAACGGCCGAGCAGCCTGCGATGGCTATGAACCAAACCAACCCTTTGATTGGAGGTGCGGATTACTCGCCAGCCAGCCTTCTTCACGTTTCACAGTGAAGGTGATGAGCGCATGAAAATCGGACCTCTACAAATCATCCTTCTCGTCCTGCTGGCTCTTGGTGCAGGATGGGCCGGCTCCTTTGGTGCCAAGCACTGGAGTCAAAGCGAAGACCAAAATGTCGGGGTCCACAGCTTCGTTCACGAAGAGCTTAATCTTGATAAGGCACAAGAGACGCGGCTCGCAGACCTGGAAGGTGATTTCACGATCCGGCGGCAGGCGCTGGATCTCGCGCTTCGGTCGGCCAATGCCGATCTCGCCGCTGCTATCGAAGAAGAGCATCAATATGGCCCCAAGGTTTCCAAAGCGATTGAAGCGGTGCATGTCCAAATGGGTCTCTTGCAAAAAGCCACTGTCGAGCATCTCTTCAAAATGCGCGCTTTGCTAAATCCCGCTCAGCAAAAGGCGTTTGACGAGCGGGTATCAAATTCTCTGACCGCCGGGTCTTGAGTGCGAAAATCGCAGGCCGACGCGCAGGTTCCAGAAAATGCGCTCATCGCAGAGGCTGCAAAAGGTAGCAAAGCTGCATTCAACCGTGTGATGAACGAGCAAGCGCCCCGGCTGCAGAATATCGCGCTCAGAATGATGGGCAATGGTTCCGACGCGGAAGATGCCGTTCAGGAGGCACTGGCTGCTGCCTGGTTTAAGCTCGCCAGTTTTGATCTGTCGCGACCCATTTCTCCTTGGCTCACTCGTATCACGGTCAACAAATGCCGCGACCTTTTGCGAAAACGCCGGATCAGGCAGTTTTTCGAGTTTCACAGCGACAACGAAGCTGGCTTGATGATAGCTGACGATGCACCCGACCCAAGTGCAGAGTTGCAGGCCCGACAGGCGCTTGAAGTCATGGAAAGAGAGATCGCCCGGCTACCAGCGGCATTGCGTGAGCCCTTGGTTCTGGTCACTTTTGGCGAGAATAGCCAGGCCGAAACAGCGCATATTCTCGGAATATCAGAGAAAGCCGTTGAAACGCGAATTTACCGTGCCCGCAATCGCCTGCGAGAAATTGCTGAAAAATTTGAGGGGTGATGGAGCTTTCGCCGTATTGAGAAGTATATCGGTTTCATAATCAGGATCACATATGCTTTCTCTCCCTCGTCGCCGCTTCCTTTCTTCCGCTTTGCTTGCTGGCGGCGCGGTCGGATTTTCCTCCGCCATGCCTGCATGGGCACGCGGCGCAATGTCCGGCTCGGTGCGCAAGGGCATTGATGAAGTTTCCGGCTCAAGCATTGATCTCGCCATCGGGCGCGGTCAATTTTCAACGGGCGGACGCAGCGGTCATACGATTGCGGTTAACGGCACCGTGCCGGGCCCGCTGGTAAGGCTACGCGAGGGGCAGGATGTACGGCTCAACGTGACCAATAATCTCGATGAAGACAGCTCGATCCACTGGCACGGTATTCTTCTGCCGTTCCAGTTTGACGGCGTACCCGGCGTGGCATTTCCCGGCATTAAACCCGGAGAAACATTTACCGCGCCGTTCAAGGTGCGTCAGAGCGGCACCTATTGGTGGCACAGCCATTCAGGATTGCAGGAACAGGCGGGGCATTATGGCCCAATCATTGTCGATCCCGCCGGGGCAGACCCGGTAGCCTTCGACCGCGAATATATTGTTTTGCTCAGCGAATTTACGCCGATGCATCCGCATGTCATCATGAAGAAACTGAAGCAACAAGGCGGTGGCTATTTCAATTATCAGCAGGGCACGGCAACCGATGATTATCCGCTGTCTGGCAAGGAACGCCGGATGTGGAGCAAGATGCGGATGATGGCGACCGACATTCTTGATGTTACCGCGTCCACCTACACCTATCTCATCAACGGACATGGTCCCGCCGATAATCTGGAACTACTGTTCAATCCCGGCGAACGGGTGCGGTTGCGGATTATCAACGGCAGTGCGATGACGTTCTTTAACCTGCGGATCCCGGGTCTGCCGATGACAGTCGTGCAGGCTGATGGGCAGAATGTGGTGCCGGTGGAAACTGATGAATTGCAGATCGGCGTCGCCGAAACCTATGACGTTGTCGTGCATCCCACTGCCGACAAGGCCTTCACCTTCGTTGCAGAATCTATGGACCGCTCGGGGATGGGCATTGCTACGCTGGCTCCCCGCGCCGGAATGCGCGCCGAAGTTCCCGCACTGCGAGATCCACCAATTTTGACAATGGCGGACATGGGCATGGCGGGAATGGATCATGGCGCGTCGGGCGGCGGTATGGACCCAAATATGGATCACAGCACGATGAGCGCGGAAGGCATGGCCACGATGGATATGCCTGGCATGGATATGAGCGGCGGTGGTGACATGGCCGGCATGGATATGGGAGGCATGGACATGAGCGGCATGAAGATGCGCGATACCTCAATGCTGCCGCCCGATGTCAAGGTCGGTCCAGGGCTCGACATGGTATCGATGGGCGCGCCTGACCGTATGGGGTATCCCGGGCTTGGTCTGGATAATGTCGAACACCGGGTTCTCAATTACCAGCAGCTAGCGGCACTGACGCCCGGCAAAGAAAAACGCACAGCATCGCGCAAGATGGAAATTCATCTCACGGGCAACATGGAGCGCTATATGTGGTCGTTTGACGGTAAGAAATTTTCTGCCGTCTCCGACGATCCAATCCGCTTTGCCTATAATGAGCGCGTTCGTGTCAAATTGGTCAACGACACGATGATGGCGCACCCCATCCACTTGCATGGCCATTTCTTTGAACTGGTAAACGGACAGAACAATCAACCATTGAAACATACCGTGATCGTGCAGCCGGGAAGCAGTGCGACTTTTGATCTCACCGCGGACGAGGTGGGAGACTGGGCATTTCACTGCCATTTGCTCTATCATATGCATTCCGGAATGTTCCAGATCGTTACCGTGGCATCGCCGTCAGGAGCACAGTCATGAAGCGGATGATGGTTCTTCTGTTGCTGGGATTTAGCCAGCCAGCATTCGCGCAGAACATGGATCCAAACATGAAAATGCCGATGCCAGCGAAACCTGCGGCAAAACCAAAGCCGCAAGCCAAGCCAGCGCCCGTAGCTGCAAAAAAAGCCGTTGTCCCAGCGAAAAAACCACCCGCAAAGGCGACTCCAAAACCTAGGGCTCCAACTTCCAAGCAAATGGGTCCCGTATTAATCGAGGATGCCCCCCAAGAGAATATTGGTGAGACTATGGACAATTCCGTCATGGACCATGGCAATATGGCTAAGCCTGGCGACCAAATGGAAGGTATGGATCATAGCGGCATGGACGGAATGTCTATGGAAGATGGGACATCTCCTTCTGGCGAGATGGATCACAGTTCAATGGACCAAGGCTCCATGGACCATGGTGCCATGGATATGTCGGGCGGCGATATGGCAGGCATGGATATGACGATGCCGATGGCCGACGAACCGCCACCACCCGAAGCGGGGAGCGGACCTGCTCGCGCCGCCGAAGCCATCTGGGGCGTTGATGTCATGCGGGCTTCGAGAGAGCAACTGGCGAAAGAAAATGGCGAATTGAAAACGCTATGGATCATGGCCGACCGTGCAGAATATCGCGTTCGCAATGGTAAGAACGGCTATCTGTGGAACGGCCAGGGCTATTATGGCGGCGATATCGACAAATTCTGGTTCAAAACTGAAGGCGAAGGCAGTTTTGGTCAGAAAGTCGAAAGAGCTGAAACTCAGGCGTTATGGAGCCATGCTATCGCGCCATTTTTTGATTTTCAGGCGGGCATACGCCAGGATTTTGCGCCACGTGACCGGACCTATGCAGTTGTTGGCATTCAGGGACTAGCCCCTTATCTGTTCGATGTTGCTGCATCCGCATTTCTATCAAATAGAGGCGATTTGACCGCGCGTATTGAAGCTGAATATGACCAGCGCATCACCCAGCGCCTGATCCTGCAACCACGCGCAGAACTCAATCTTGCGGCACAGGACGTGCCCGAATTAGGCATTGGTTCGGGGATTGATAAGGCGGAACTGGGAATACGGTTAAGGTATGAATTTGCCCGCGAATTTGCGCCCTATATCGGCGTCGAGCAGGAATGGAAAGTCGGTCAGAGCGCCAGATACGCGCGGGCGGTGGGAGAAGATGCCAGCGTCACCAACTATGTTATCGGGATTAGGTTCTGGTTTTAATATTTAAAGAGGGAAAGAAATTGAAATATATGGGTTTAGCGCCAATTCTGGCGTTTTCTACGATTTCTTATCAGGCTGTGGCGCACGATCCAGATGCAAAGGCTGCGTCTATGATGGGGACACCTGAAAACACACTCGAAGCGTATAGAAGTGCCATAGAAAGTCTCGATGATACCATTATGCCACGCCTATTCACGGATGACGCGCTGGTGTTTGAAAAGGGAAAAGCGGAGGGCAGCTTCGGAAATTATCTTGCCCATCATCTCAGCCCTGAACTCAAAGAGTTTGAAAGCTTTACATTCAGTAATGTGGCGACCGAGATGTCGGTTCTGGGCGAAACAGCAATTGCCTCGGAAACCTATACATATACGATAGTGCTGAAGGATGGCCGGACCATCGAGAGGCAAGGCGTTGCCACAGCGGTTCTCGTGAAACGAGACGAAAGCTGGAAAATTGCGCAATATCATTCATCGTCCCGCACGCCTAAGTAATAGCTTGGCAAGCCAGCAGCAAAGCCAACGCTATTGCGAGGAGGAGGCGTGACACAAAAAACGCATATACGGGCGAGCAAAATTCATAAATGGCTCGCGCTCTTTATCGGTGCCCAGTTGCTGCTGTGGTTTGCAAGCGACGTTATTATGAGCATTGTGCCAATCGAAACCGTCCGCGGCGAACATCTTGTTGCGCGAGAGCCTGAAAAGCTCGAAAGCCTCGATGGACTAGTGACACCTGAAAATTTGGGTCGCGGAGTATCGGGGACTGTGGTTTCCTTGCGATACCGCAGTGTTTTAGGCAGACCTGTTGCTGAACTTGAAAATGCGCGAGGTGAGACATTTCTTTTCGATGCAAAAACCGGCGTCAAACGTAGCCCAATAACGTCAGAAGAAGCCCGTTCAATAGCGTCTCGCGCGTGGATAACCGGTCGCCCCAATATTGCCTCGGTCGAAAAAGTTGTGACCGGCTCCACTGAATATCGCGGCGCGCTTCCTGCATGGCGAGTCGACACGGAGAATGAAGTATCTGTCTATGTTCCGCTATCGACTGGCGAGATAGCAGCGGTGCGCAGCACAACTTGGCGCGTCTATGATTTCTTCTGGGGTCTACATATCATGGACTGGAAAAATCATGAGAATTTCAACAGTTGGTGGCTCGTGGGATTTGCATTGGGCGGTTTAACTATGGCTCTGTCAGGCTTGACGCTTCTGATCAAGCGATGGCCATTTCGGCGAAGGCGTAAGGGCCGGAACCTTCACACTACTCACGCGTAACCGGGCCGTAACAAAAATACTTGTGCCTGATAAAAATAGGGAGAGGCAAACATGGACAAATACACACGTTTCATCGTCATGATACTGACTTCAACGCTGGTGATGTTCGGTTTAATGTATCTCAACACCTACGCAATCGACCATGTGTATTTTAGTGAGACACGCACATGGATGGCAATCTACATGGGCGCTGCTATGGCGATTTTAATGTTGCTATTTATGCTTGGCATGTATGACGACAAGCGCAAAAATGCGATGATATTGAGCTGCGCAATTGTGATATTTGCCGGCTCCCTGTTTCTTGTTCGATCGCAGGATACGGTTTCCGATCAGGCGTGGCAAAAGGCGATGATACCTCATCATAGCATTGCCATATTGACAAGTGAGCGCGCCAATATTGAAGACAAAAGAGTGCGTGAGCTAGCCGATGGAATTATCAGGGCCCAACGCAGAGAAATCAAAGAAATGGAATGGTTGATCAAAGATATCAATCAAAATGGCAAGGCAACGACAGATGCAGAAGCTGCTGCGCGCGCCGTCCCAAAATTTGAAGGCGAGCTAAATCCAAGCGACTAACGCTAATGCTCACATCATTACATACGTCCGAGTAGTTATCTATAAAGCCATTTTTTTCTGATGCCCGCCTGTTAGTTCTGATGTTGGATCAATATTGAGAGTTGAGCTGCTGTAGTTGCGAAGATTGAAACTATATGGTTGGAGATGCTACCCGTAGACTAACAAGCGGTGCCTGCTTCCACTCAACTGAACATTGGAACGCCAACGGCCCAATAGCAGTCGGTCCGATACGCGCCCAGTTGTTGCCGTTGCCGCGAACTATTCTCGATACTGAAAGCTGACATTCAGCGTATCAAACTTGCAGCCGCAGGCGAGATACACTGAAAATATAATCTCAGATCAATTGGCTTTGCTCAAGGTAACTAGTGTTCGACGAAAATTTTGATTCCCAGACCAATGAGAATGACGCCTCCTGCGACCTCGGCATATTTCCCGATGCGCGAGCTTGCCATTCCGCCGATCATCACGCCCAAGCTTGAAAGCAAAGCTGTAACAGTCCCAATAATAATACAGGTCAGTAAAACCGGAAGGCCAAGAGCAGGCAGCGTGATGCCGGCAGCAAAGGCGTCTATGCTCGTCGCTATCGCAGCTGTTCCCAACGCCGATCCTGAGAGACTGGGCGCGGCATCTCTTTCGTTCCTGCCCAGCGCTTCCCAAAGCATTTTTAACCCTAAACCGCTGAGCAGAATGAGAGCAATCCAGTGATCATAAGCGCTGATATCCGAAACAAAAGCTATTCCAAGCGCCCATCCCAGAAATGGCATGATGCCCTGCGCGACGCCAAAGGCCATTCCCGTCCGAGTGGCGTGAATCATGGAACTATGTCCTGCAGCCCCTTGAGCAACCGCCACCGCAAATGCGTCCATCGCCAAGCCCACAGCAAGAGCTACAATGAGAAACAGGTTTTCCATTCGATGCGCTTTGCCAGCCGTCTAAGCTGGATTCACTTCCACGGTGATATGAGAAAGGGCAGCGGTTTTTGTGAGCCTTTCACGATAATCTGCGGGAGATCTCTGACTTTCCGTGCTGACCGCTACAATCGCGGCATGGTGTCCCGGACCCAGTTGCCAGACATGCAGGTCGGTGATTTTGTCTCCGGCTTCCTCGATGATTGAGCGGATTTTTTCTGAGACTGGGTCGCCTGCTTGCCTGTAATCCAGCATCGTTGAGCCGGTATCGCGGATCAATCCCCATGACCAGCGCGCGATGACAAGCGAACCGACGATACCCATGAGCGGGTCAAGCCATATCCATCCGTAGATGCTACCGGCTATCAGCGCTATTATTGCCAAAACGGATGTTAGAGCATCAGCCAGCACATGGAGATAAGCAGCGCGCAGATTTTGGTCCCGGCCATGATGTTCAGCTTGATGGTCGTGGTCATGGCTATGATCGTGATGATGGCTGTCCCCATGATGATGATCATGATCGTCGCGGAGCAACCAAGCACTGACCAGATTCACAATTAGGCCAATGACGGCCACGAAAATTGCCTGGGGGAAGCTGATCGGGATCGGATTTGCCAGTCTGACGACACTTTCCCAACCTATCAGTAGCGCAACCAACGCCAGAACAATTGCACTGGCGAAAGCTGCAAGGTCGCCCACCTTGCCGGTGCCAAACGTGAAACGGGGGTTTTTGGCATTGCGGCGCGCATAAAGATAGGCGAGCGCAGCGATCAGCATCGCAGCGGCGTGCGTGGACATATGCCAGCCATCGGCGACCAGCGCCATCGAACCGTAAATGGTTCCGGCTGCAATCTCGACAACCATCATCACGCTGGTAAGGACAATAACGAACCAGGTTCGGCGCTCGTTGCGCTCGTGATTTTGGCCTAGAAATACGTGATCATGTTCGTGACCGGTTTGCGTTGCACTTTCGGAGGCGATCATTTCAAATATGTCCTGATAACCTGAATCAGATCAGTCGCACCCTGAGCGCGCGCCTCGTCAGTGTCCGTTTCAGGATTGGAGACATGTTCGCGGACATGATCCTCAATCAATTCCACGGTAAGCCCATTTACGGCTCCTCGAACCGAGGCGACAAGATTGAGTATTTCACCGCAAGGAGCCTTGTTTTCCAGCGCCCGCTCAATGGCTTCTAGTTGCCCTTTAAGGCGGCTGACGCGCGCCAGAAGCTTTTTATCATCTGATGTATGTGACATAGCATAGGGGGCTACCCTATATTCTGAATTTTGCAAAGGACCTATTGAATCGCAATAGATTATGTCCCCCGTCAGCGATTGATTGGGTATTCATCGCGTTCGCTTGGCGTGGCAGTGGTTTTAGATGTATTG
>JBATLU010000104.1:0-2700 GCA_049289475.1 Pontixanthobacter sp.
AACCCGCTCGCTGCCGCACTAGGGCGGCCTGAAGGCAGCCATTTCCGACTAACTTTGAGCCAGGCGTTCAACAGCCTGGGAACATTTATCGGGCCGTATCTGGGCGCGTTGTTGTTCCTCAAAGGGGTTGAAATCAAGGAAGGCGCGCAGCTCACCGAGGAGGTGCGCTCAGTCGCGCTTGGCGGCATTGACTTCGCTTTTTCGGCTATCGCCTTGCTGATCGGCCTGCTCGCAATTTTCATTTGGCTCACGCGGCGTCTCATTTCCGAGGCAGTGCCGCCAAAGTCGGGCACCGAGACAAAGAAGGGGGTTCTGGCTCTTCTATCGGAGGCGGCCAGCTCGCGCTGGGCCTTGTTGGGTGGTGCCGCAATTTTCCTCTATGTTGGTGCCGAAGTAGCGATCGGAACCCAGATGGCGTTGTTTCTGAATAGCGACGACGTGCTGGGACTGCCGCTTGAACAAGCGGGCAAGATGGTAAGCCTTTATTGGGGCGGTGCGATGATCGGCCGGCTGGTTGGATCCGCTTTGTTGACCCGCGTCCCTGCGACGACGCTTCTTGCAACTTTTGCTTCGATCGCCTGCGTAATCTGTCTGGCTATTGCGGCGATGGGTGGACCGGCGGCAGGCTATGCCGCGCTATGCATCGGCCTGTTCAATTCGATCATGTTCCCGGTGATCTTTACACTCACGCTCGAACGATCAACCGCCAGCCACGAAGCAACCTCAGGATTCCTGTGTTTCAGCATCGTCGGTGGTGCTGTGATACCGATCCTTGTCGGTCTCGTTTCTGGGATGTCGAGCTACATTGTCGCCTTTGTTGTGCCTGCAGCGTGTTACGCATTGCTGCTGACATTCGGCATCGCGGCCAACCGTGCGCCAGTGAACCGCGATGGCGAGTCCGCAGTGGTCACTGGCGGTCATTGAAGGAGAAAAAGGCCAATGGCGCTGCGCGAACTGGGCTGGCAAGCCGTAGAAAAGATTTGGGGGCGGCGCGATTTTCCCGCCACCTTTGGCGATGCGAGCCAATACGAGAACCCGGTAGGTGAAATCTGGTTCGCTGATGAGAATGCGACAGAGCTGCTCGTCAAATACCTGTTCACGTCGGAACGACTTTCGGTTCAGGTCCACCCTTCGGATGAACAGGCACGCGCCGCCGGTTTTCCGAGCGGCAAGGAAGAGGCCTGGTTTGTGCTTTCGGCCGATGCAGGTGCATCCGTTGGCATCGGCTTCGAAAAGGAGCTCAGTTCCGATCAATTGCGCTCTGCATCTATGGATGGCAGCATCGAGCATCTGTTGACATGGCATCAGGTAAAGCCGGGCGATATCTTTTACATTCCTGCAGGCACAGTTCATGCGATCGGCGCGGGACTGTCGGTGCTCGAAATACAGCAGAATGTGGATGTTACCTATAGGCTGTACGATTACGGCAGGCCGCGTGAGTTGCAACTGGAGGACAGTATTGCAGCATCTGTGCCCCGACCCTACGCGGCGCGGCCAGCGCACTTTGTCGACGACGGGCGTGAAGTCCTCGTTGAAGGTCCGAAATTCGTGATCGAGCGGTTACACGGCGCATCATCTCGCAAGATCGCGGCCAGCCTTAGCAATCCGGTTTGGCTGATTCCACTTTCGGGCTCCTGTGCGGTTGACGATGTGATCTTGCGCGAGGGCACCGTCTGGCTAGCGGACGAAAATGCCGATCTCCGACTGGATGGCGATGCGTCCCTGCTGGCTGCCTATTCGGGCGCTGAACTGTTGGGCTGACTTGCCTCCGGATATGGGATGTTACGCCCGAACTCGCGTTCAGGAGGTTCGGCCCACCCGGCTGGCAGTATGGCCTGCTACCCCGCAAGCCAGAGCAATTGGTCCCAGCGGTCCCGCCAGCGCGCCGAGGCTCGGCGGGGTAACATAGTCTTCCAGATGATCGAGCTCGACTGACGTGAGATAGCCATTAAGGCTGCGCTTCAGCTCCCTGTGAATGATCGGGAAGAGTTGCGGCTGTTTGGTCGCAACACCGCCGCCGACGAAAATACGTCGCGGTGTCGCGGTAAGAATAATGTTGTGCAGCATTTGTGCGATTGCGTGCCCGACATAGTCCCAGACGGGATCGTCATGGGTAATCTGCGAAGCATGAATGCCTGTCCTCGCACTGAGCGCAGGGCCAGCCGCCAGACCTTCCACGCAATCGCCATGAAAGGCGCAGGAACCCTCCCAAGTGTCGCCTTTGACACGCGGGATGCGCATATGCCCCAGTTCGCCGTGACCAAATCCGTAGATCGGTGCGCCGTTCGAGATCAGGCCAACACCAACTCCGGTGCCGACAGTGACATAGGCAAAGTCTCTCAAGCCCGCCGCCTTGCCCCAGCGCATTTCAGAGAGCGCCGCAGCGGTAACATCGGTGTCGAGCGCACATGGCACATCGAATTCACGACCGAGCTCGCGAGTCACAGAGATACCGCTCCAGCCGGCTTTGGGGGTCGGCCCGATCTTACCCCAATCTGCCGAACCGCGAATAACGTTCAAGGGCCCGAAAGAAGCAATGCCAAGCGCGCTGAACGATCCTTGGGATTCGTACCACCCGCGCAGGATCGCCCGTATGGCAGGCAGGGTCTTGTCCGGCTTATCCGTGGGAACCGTTTCTTGAGCAATGATATTACCGGCTGCTGTGGCTAACACGCACACGCATTTCGTGCCGCCCAATTC
>JBATLU010000105.1:0-23324 GCA_049289475.1 Pontixanthobacter sp.
CCCCAATATATATATGGATATGTCAGCGGCGCTGGCGGGATAACCGCGGCGCCGCTTTTCTTAAGGGGCACCACAGATGGTCATGCGCAGCTCGGTGGAAAATGCCGGACGATATTTGCGGGACTTCCTGAAGGAAGAAAGCGCAGGCGGCATCGTGCTCATGGTCGCCGCGCTGGCTGCGCTGATCGTTGCCAATACCGGCCTTGCCGGATGGTATAGCAACGTGCTTGGGACAGAAATTGCCCTGACTGTTGGCGGCGCTGGTATCGAAAAGCCGGCGCTCCTGTGGGTCAATGACGGGCTGATGGCGCTATTCTTCTTCCTCGTCGGGTTGGAAGTGAAGCGCGAAGTGCTGACGGGGCAGCTATCTACCTGGAAACAAAGCTCGCTGCCAATGTTCGCAGCTTTGGGCGGCATGATCTTGCCCGCACTGGTTTTCGCCGGAATTAACTGGAGTGAGCCGGACAACCTCGCCGGTTGGGCAATTCCTGCGGCGACAGACATCGCTTTTGCCTTGGGTATCCTCGCGCTGCTCGGCAGCCGGGTTCCGGTAGCGCTAAAGGCGCTGCTGCTGGCGATTGCAGTGATTGATGACATTGGCGCGATCGTGATTATTGCGCTGTTCTACACTCCCGGTGTCGAGATCAACATGCTGATCGCAGCGGTGATAGTACTCGCCTTGCTATTCGCCATTGGCAGAGCGCGCGTCGGTTCACGGCTTCCCTATGTCATTCTGGGTGTCGCGCTGTGGTTCTTCGTTTTGAAATCGGGCGTGCACGCCACGCTTGCCGGTGTTGCCTTGGCGATGACGATCCCGCTCAAAAGCCGCGGCGGAGAGGATATGCTGGAGCATATGGAACACGGCCTGCACCCGTGGGTCGCATTCCTTGTCGTGCCGATCTTCGCTTTTGCCAATGCCGGGGTGGGTTTACTGGATATTGAGCTAGCCGCACTTCTGGCACCGCTCCCGCTGGGGATTGCGCTGGGGCTGTTGATCGGCAAGCAGCTCGGTATATTCGGTTTCGCATGGATCGCGGTCAAGACAGGTGTTGCCAGTCTGCCAGCCGGGATCAGCTGGTTGCAAATCTGGGGCCTGTCACTGATCGCCGGTATCGGTTTCACAATGAGCCTGTTCATCGGCAATTTGGCTTTTGCCTCTGCAGATCAAATTGCCGCGGTGAAGTTGGGCGTGCTGGTCGGTTCGATTATTTCCGCATTAGCCGGGGTGCTTATCCTGCGCGCAGCTTCTAAGGCGAGTTCATGACGATTGCGATATTACTGATCCTTGCCGGACTGGTCGGGCTGACGATAGGCGGTGAATTACTGGTGCGCGGCGCTGTAGGCATCGCCCACAGGATGGGCCTGTCGCATATGTTCACCGGATTGGTGATTGTCGGCTCAGCGACCTCGATGCCCGAAATGGTCACCAGCATTCAGGCCGCCTTGTCAGGCTCGCCGGGGATCGCCTGGGGCAATATCATCGGTTCCAACATAGCCAATACGCTACTGATTTTGGGTGCAGCCGCGCTGATTTCACCAATTATTCTTACGGGCATGGGGCGAAGGGATGCCATTGTTGCACTGATCGCGACGTTGTTGATCTGGCTGATCGCATGGCAGGGCCTTGCCTCCAGCGGGATTGGCATTGGCTTGCTCGCGCTGATCGCCCTTTATGTTTACTGGCGCTACCGCCATCCGCGCGCAGGCGAAGGTGACGATGACGAGGCGGACGAGTCAGTACCGGTGCTGTGGAAAGCGCTTGGCCTGTTTGTCGCTGGACTGGTTGTGCTCGTCTTCGGCGGGCAGATGCTGGTCAATGGCGCTATTGATATTGCCCGCTTTGCCGGAATTAGCGAAACCGTGATCGGCCTCACGATTGTAGCAGTGGGCACGTCTTTGCCAGAACTTGCCGCCTCGGTTGCGGCTGCAATGCGCGGCAAATCGGCGCTGGCAATCGGCAATGTCGTTGGCTCCAATATCTATAATCTGCTGCTGATTGGCGGGGTCACCATGACGATCGCGCCGCTGCCCATTCCTGCCGAATTGAACGATCTGGAATGGCCGGCGGTGGCAGCCTCCGCATTGATGATGGTACTGCTGTGTTCCTTCGCCTCGCGGATCAACCGGTGGTTCGGTGCAGCCTTGCTGATGGCCTTTATGGCGTTCACCATCATTTTGTTTGTATAAAACTCGGCATAGAGTCTTCCGCGCAACACCCCATCATGTCGAGTCCTGCAAAGCCAATGGACTCAACATATTGTGGGAGACTCTTTATGTTCCGTCATGGTTAGCAGCGCGTTAACCATGTTGCGCTAAAACTCTTTCCTTGACGCGGACTCCGCGAGGATTCACCCTGTGGATAACTCACGAAGGGGAAGATGTAATGGGGGTCATAGAGACCACACGGATGCGCGCGGCCACAGTGGCGCGCGTGAAGGCTGCAACAAAGCCGGTAGTTAACAAAGCGGACTTGCCGCTGGGTAAAATTTTGAACGGCGACTGCGTCGAAGCAATGCGGAGCCTGCCTGATAATTGCATCGACATGATCTTTGCCGATCCTCCCTATAATCTCCAGCTGGGTGGTGATCTGAACCGGCCAGATGGATCGCAGGTCGATGCGGTTACCGATCATTGGGACCAGTTTGACAGCTTTAAGGTGTATGATGATTTCACCAAAGCTTGGATGACCGAGGCGCGGCGTATTCTGAAGCCTGACGGAGCGTTGTGGGTGATCGGCAGCTATCATAATATCTTCCGCGTCGGCACGATTTTGCAGGACCTCGGTTTCTGGATTCTAAACGATATCGTCTGGCGCAAGAGTAACCCGATGCCCAATTTCAAAGGCACGCGGTTTACTAACGCGCATGAAACGCTGATCTGGGCGTCGCAGGGGGAAAAGGCGAAGTATCACTTCAACTACCGCGCGATGAAAACGCTCAATGATGAATTGCAGATGCGCAGCGACTGGACGCTGCCAATTTGCGGCGGGCAGGAGCGGTTGAAGGAGGGCGGCACCAAGGTTCACCCGACTCAGAAGCCCGAGGCGCTGCTTTACCGTGTGATGCTCGCCACCACTGAAAAGGGCGATGTCGTGCTCGACCCGTTTTTTGGCACCGGCACCACCGGCGCGGTTGCCAAACGTCTGGGCCGCGAATGGATCGGCTGCGAGCGCGAGAGCGTCTATACCGATGCCGCGTTTAAGCGGATCGAGAAGGAATTGCCGCTCGATGAAAGCGCACTGCAAACGATGCAGAGCAAGCGCGACGCGCCCAAAGTTGCCTTCGGTGCCTTGGTCGAAAACGGCTATATCAAGCCGGGCACGCAAGTGTTCGACAAGAAACGCCGATGGGTCGCGCAGGTCCGCGCCGATGGTTCGCTGTCCTATGAAAAACAGGTCGGTTCGATCCACGGGCTGGGCAAGGATTTGCAAGGCGCGCCAAGCTGCAACGGCTGGAGTTTTTGGCACTACGAGGTTGATGGAGACGTGAAACCCATAGATGCCGCACGGCAGCTGTATCTGCTTGCGACCGAGGATTGATAGGGAGGTGGTGCGGTCCAACTGTCCTACATCGCTTGACCGCGCTACCAATTCACAATGACGAAGAAACAACCCGTTCGGCCCACCCTGATTCCAACTCTAGGACTGTGTTCCATGTGTTCCACATGTCAACTTTCAGCGGCGGGAACTGAACGATGAGCGACCATATCTACATCCGCCCGATCGGCTTGACGCAGAGCCCGCAGAGCGAATTGGGCAATGCGGTGCGGCTTGCAGGCGGGCTGGTATATGCCCACCGCTTTGCGGTAATCCTGCGGCGCGATGGCCTAGTGACGAAGCGTTGGTTGGCCTCGCCCGATACTATGGGCGGCGTGATTGGCGAATTGCCCGAAGGCGTGGCTGCCGAGGCCGAAACACAATGGGCTGCGTTGGCGGCCATACATGCTCCCTTGCAACTCGGCGACCGGACCATTGTGCTCGACCAGCCACAGATCATGGGCATTCTCAACGTAACGCCGGACAGCTTCTCGGACGGCGGCGCGTTTCTCGACAATCCCGAAGCGGGCAAGGCGCATGCCGCCGCGATGCTCGAAGCGGGCGCGGCGCTGGTTGATATTGGCGGAGAAAGTACACGGCCCAAAGCAGCCGCGACGTGGGAAGGGGACGAGCTGAAGCGCGTCATTCCCGCGGTTGACTATTGTGCTGCGATGGGCGCGGCGATCAGCGTCGATACGCGCCGACCCGCAGTGATGGAGGCTGCGCTCGATGGCGGCGCGCATATCATCAATGATGTTTCGTCGCTACGCCACGATCCGCGCAGTGCGTCGCTCGTCGCCGCGCGAAATTGCCCAGTGGTGCTGATGCACGCGCCGGGTGAAGGCGAAGACCTTCACGGCAATGGCGAGTATGCGGATGTCGTGTTTGACGTTTTCGACTGGCTCAAATCGGCGCGTGACATGGCGATCGGCGCAGGCATCAGGCGCGAGAATATCGTTCTCGATCCGGGCATCGGGTTCGGCAAATCATTGTCCGACAATCTGGCGCTGATCAATGCCTTGCCGCTGTTTCATGCCTTGGGGCAGCCGTTGTTGCTCGGCACAAGCCGCAAGCGGATGATCGGTGCCTTGTCCAACGAAGCAGCGACCGAGCACAGGTTGGGAGGCAGTATCGCGCTGATGGTGGCGGGGATGAATGCCGGTATCCAGCTGCACCGGGTGCACGATGTTGCCCCGGCAGTGCAAGCGCGCAATGTCTGGCGCGGCCTGCGTGATGCAGCGCTGACCGATTTCTCCGAGCTTGCTGAGGACTAATGGAGCCTGAAGCTAGTGCGCTTTGCCGATCCGGCTGATGATATTTTGCAACGCACCCGCGATCCATGCTTCATCAACATTGTCGAACTGGGTCGAAATCGGGTCACCCCGGGCGACTGTAAAGGGACTTCGGTCCAGCGGTTCAGCGCCGAGCACGGCAAAGCCATCCTTCAGCATTACCGCAATCGCAATGGTGCGCTGGCTGTGAACCTTGAGGACATAACGCTTGAACCCGCTACTCCCGCCTTCTTCCACAAGTTCAATATCCCTCCGGTCATCAAATGCGCCGGTCACCAATTCGATCAAGCGCGCGAGTTTGGGGGCTTCATCACGGTCCCACCGGAACCGTTCGAACTGGGTGTCATCGACCGAACGCGACAGATGGTCGCAAGTTAGCTGGAAATTCGGTTGTGACATGATGTTCCTGATCGATTGGATGACCATCGGATGGCCGGATAGGAACTTCGAATACCACCCATTTGCTAACAATTTGTCGCCTAAAACGAATATCCGCCGTCGCTGACCAGAACGGTGCCGGTGATATTTGCAGCCATATCGCTCAGCAGAAACGCGATTTCCCCGGCCAATTCGTCCGCCGTGGCAAATTGGCCGCGCGGCGTGGTTTTCGCCATCGCTTTCAATGTGGCAGCGCGCCCGTTTTCTTCGACCGATTTGAGGAAATCCTCGCCGCCCTCCCATATCGCGGTATCGACTCCGCCGGGCGCGATGGCGTTGACCCGGATATTGTGTTTGGCATTTTCGGCGGCGGCAATCCGCGCCATATGCGCGACACCGGCCTTGGCAACGCCGTAAGGTCCGATACCGGGCACCGGTTTGATGCCGGTTATCGATGCAGTCACGACGGCACTACCGCCGCCGCTGCTTTTCATGGCTTTAAGCGCCGCGGACAGAGTAAGAAATGCTCCGTCCAGATTGACCGCCATGACCCGCCGCCATTCTGCCAGATCGAGATCGGCGATTTCCCCGCTGCCGCCAATACCGGCATTAATCACTGCATGGTCGATCCCTGCCAGATCGGCTGCGATTCTGGTCCATAGTTCAGCATCGGCGACGCTTCCGGACACCAACACAACATCGCTGCATTGCAGATCGAGCGCATTCAGACCGACCTCATCGACATCGACAAGGATCAGTTTTCCAGCGCCGCCGCGATCAAGCGCACGCACGCATGACGCTCCGATGCCGGAGGCGGCACCGGTAACCAGCGCAGATCGGCCTGAAAAATCAAACGGAGAGAGGGTGGTCAAAGGCATCCCTCGACATATTCGATTGAGCGTGTTCCCGACGAAATAAATTCGACCCGGCCATCTGAGGCGACGTGAAATTTAATCCCTCGATCCTTGCTGTCCCAGACGAAGTAATCGGTGCCGTCGTAGGGGTTTGGTTCTTCCTTCAGCTTGGCGCCATAGGCTTTGCGCAGATCGGTTTCGGACGATCCGACCTTGATATTCTTTGCCGTTGCCAGCTTACTGCTGGTGGTTGTGAAGGATGTGGCCTTACCCTGTTCGACCATAACATCGACCGCCCCATCGAGGCTGGTGTAAGTATCACAGGCCTGACTATCCCATGACGGATCGCCGCCGCCGAGGTGGCCTACCGGGTCAATCTTTCTGCGCAATTCTTGAAACGGTGAGCCCACAATCATACCGAGCATTCCGGCAGAGGTAATCGTTTCAAGTCCAGCGAGGTTGCCTTCCCAGATATACCCGCCATCATTCGTTTTTAGCCAGCGCGTTTTGGGATCGGCGCCTTCGACCCAGCGGCCCGTGACAGCAATGCCCGGTTTCATAGTCTCGACAACTTCTGAACCTTTGGCAGTGGGGAAGCTGCGCTTCTGCGCGGTACCGGCCACCAATCGTGTCAGTTCGGCGGACTGGAAAGTGTCCGAATATTCGTCAAACCAGGCTTGCGGGCGAGGCGCGTTGGGATCTTCTGCCGTGGCCGCGACTTGGACAGTTTCGGTAAGCGCTGAATCGCTCTCTTTTGACGGAGACAAAAACATATAAGCTGCCAGCGCAGCGGCAATCGCTACACCGCCTACAGCAAGTGCAATACCAATAATCTTGCCATTATTGTTTGGCGGCACCGGGTCAAAATGTGGCGGCAGCGGGGCGCCGTGCGCGGCAATTGGAGCATCTTGAACAGGAAACGGAGGCGTGGGCGAGGGCGGTGAAGACGGTGCGGTTGGTGATGCCGCTTGCGCCACAGATGTCCCGCAGCTGGCACAGAACTTCGCTTGTGGATCAAGCTGCGCTCCGCATTCCGCGCAAAATTTCGCCATTCTTCATTACCCCCCGATTGCTCTCTCGCGATCATGGATAGACCAATCGGGCGAGCGGTGTCGAGTTTGAGCGACTAATTTTCTTTGAGGGCAGCGAGACGCAAGATTTCGGTCAGGCAGCGTCGCCAATGCCAAGGTCGCCGAGCTTTCTGTAAAGTGTAGAACGACCAATACCCAACCTGCGCGCGACTTCGGTCATGCGGCCTCGGTAGTGCCCGATGGCAAGGCGGATAACGTCGGCTTCGATTTCCTCGAGCGGACGCAGGTTGCCGTCTTGGGTGTAAAGCATGACGCCGACGCCCTCTTGCAACGGGTTCATATTGTCGTCGTCGATTTCACCGACGACTTCGGACAATTGCGGGAAACTTTCAGCGGTCAGTGTTTCGCGGTCGCAGAACACTGCGGCGCGGAACAAGACAGCCTGCAATTGGCGAACATTGCCTGGCCAATCAAATGCTGAAAGCAAATTGAGCGCGCTGTCGCTGACAGACATACTGCGCAGGCCCGGCTGATCACCAATTCTAGCGAGAAAATGGCGCGTCAGGGCAGAAATGTCGCTTTGCCGCTCGCGCAGCGGGGGCAGTTTAATCTTTGTTTGTGAGATTGTTTTCAGCAATTCAGGGTGAAAATGCCCGATACTATTTTGTTCATCCCCCAAATCGTCAAGCGGTAAATTGCTCGCGCACAGCAATCTGACATCGACCCGGAAGCCGTGTTTCGCGCCGATAGGCCGAACTATGCCCGATTGCAGAGTTTCGGATAGCTTGGCTTGCAGATCGAGATCAAGCCGATCGACCTCGTCAAGGATCAGTGTGCCGCCGTCGCAGGCCTGAATGGCCCCGACCTGACGATCAAACGCGCCGGGAAAAGCGTTCTGCTCGTGCCCGAACAGCACCGATTCGATTGAATTGGACGGAACGCCGCGCACATTGATCAACCGGAAGGCGGTTTTGGCGCGCGGGCTGGCAGAATGCATGGCGCGCAGCAGCATTTCCTTGCCGGTACCGCTTTCGCCTTCGATCAGCACGGGCCCATGGCCACGCGCTGCTTTGGCGGCCTTTGCCAATGCTGAACGAAACGCGGGTGAATTGCCGATCATCGCGTCAAAATCGAGCACAGTGCTCATTTTCTCGGTTAACGGCTGGAGTTCGTCCTTGGGCGCTTCGTTCTTGGTTGCGCTGCGCAGGGCCTGCATCAACCGGTCGGGAGAGACCGGCTTGATCAGATAATCGGTTGCCCCTGCACGCATCGCATCAACCGCCAGCAACGGGCTTGCGCTGGTGGTCAGCATGAGAATCGGCATCGCTGGCCTTCGTGCCTTCAATTCCTCGATCAGTGTGCTTGCCTCGTCACCCGGAACCCATTGGTCGAGGATAATCGCCGAACATTGCATGCCCTGCCGTGTACCCAAGGTGGCAATGGCTGTTTCCGAATCGCGCACGACCAGCGTGCGCCAACCCTCACGGGCGGCGAGCGCGGTGATAAGGCGGCTTTGCGCCGGCTCATCATCAATCAGCATTAACAGGCGCGATTCGCTCTCTGCCATAATCTCCAAAACCGTCCCGTGGTGATACAGGCCACCTATTTATGCGGAACGGGTAAAGGTCCGATTAAGGCTAAGAACATGTTTCGAAGGCTTGAAGCGAGCGCAGGGGCGCGATAGACGGGCAATTATTCGAACAACTCACTTCAAATTCACTGGGGAAAATTCCAATGGCTTCGGCAAATGATATGAAAGCGGCTGAGAAAACCTACAATTCGTTCATCGCGAATTTGAAATGGACCGTTCCGCTGATCGCAATCATCACCGCGATCGTCGTTATTTTGATCGCTGACTAAGCCAATCTTGCGCATTGCAGCCCTGAAAGAACGCGCACCGGGCGAATTGCGCGTATCCGTGACCCCTGAAACGGTGAAGAAATTCATTGCTTTGGGGGCCAGTGTGACGGTTGAGAAAGGCGCGGGTGAAGCCGCGTCTATCTCCGACGATGCTTATGCGGAAGCGGGTGCGCAAATCGCCACTGCAGCGAAAGCGGCAGACAAGGCTGACATCGTACTGGGAGTGCAGGCGCCCGAGGCCGCTGCGCTTAAAGGTGCTTCGTCCGGGGCTTGGGTAGCGGCGACTTTTGATCCGTTTGGACAAAGGAACCGGGTCGAGGCCTATGCCAAAGCTGGTCTCGAAGCGCTGGCGATGGAATTCATGCCGCGCATTACCCGCGCTCAAAGCATGGATGTGCTTTCCAGCCAGTCGAATTTGGCGGGCTATAAGGCCGTCCTTGCGGCAGCTAATGAATTTGGCCGCGCATTTCCGATGATGATGACCGCTGCGGGCACCATTCAGGCTGCGCGCGCCTTTATCATGGGCGTTGGCGTAGCGGGTTTGCAAGCGATTGCGACTGCCCGCCGGTTGGGTGCGCAAGTGTCCGCGACCGATGTGCGCAGCGCGACCAAGGAACAGATCCAGTCGCTTGGAGCGAAACCGATCTTCGTCGAAGATGTCGCCGGTATCGAGGGCGAGGGCAGCGGGGGCTATGCCACCGAAATGAGCGAGGAATATCAGAAGGCGCAGGCCGAATTGGTATCAAGCCATATCGCCAAGCAAGACATCGTCATCACCACCGCACTGATCCCGGGCCGCGCGGCACCGCGGCTGATTTCCGATGCACAGATTGCCACGATGAAGGCGGGTAGTGTGATTTTCGACCTTGCCGTGGCGCAGGGCGGCAATGTTGAAGGCAGCGAGCCGGACAAGATCGTGGTCAAGCACGGGGTCAAGATCATGGGCTTTTCCAACACGCCCGCGCATCTGGCGGCTGATGCTTCGGCGCTTTTTGCGCGCAACCTTTACAACTTCCTTAGTGCGTTTTGGGATGCCGAAGCCGGCAAGCCGGTACTCGACGAGGAAATTGGCAATGCCGTGCGGTTGACGCAAGGCGGAAAGATTGTGAACGAAAGGCTAATCGGTTGAAGTGGCTGTTAGCCTTGGTTTGTGCGTCATTGCTGGCTGTGCCGGTGTCAGCGCAAGATGCTGACGAAAAACCAACCGAAGCCGTACCCGCCGAAAAACCCGCCTCTCCTGGGGAGGATTTCTTCGAGCAAATGATGAAAATTCTCCCGGATTTGAATTCAATCCGGCAACCCGCACCGCAGTTTGATACTACCAAACCCGTGGTGGGGATCGGCTTCAAGATTGTCGATGGTACGATGGTGATTGATCTGGTCTTGGCGAATTCGGCTGCCGAGCAGGCAGGTCTGAAACCGGAAATGATCGTCAACCGCGTGAACGGTTTGCGCGCGAGTGAATTCACTCTGGCCGAAATGGCGAAAATCCTCGGATCTATCGATGGCGAGATTCACTTCGATATCGAAGGCAGTGGCAGGTTCTCCCTGGTCAAGGCGCCAATTCCTGCGCCGACCTCGGATGAAGTGCAGCCATGAAACTCCGGGCGGTATATGCTGCAATGCTGCGGACGCAATGCAGGAAGATATTGAACGAAAGGCTGAAGTCATGAGGCTTGGCATCAAGAGGCTAAATAGCGACTTGAGGAATGTGTTGCTTTTGGCGGGAGCGGCGATTGTTATTGCAGCGTCCCCGTCAGAACGGTCCGCTGCGCTTTCGGGTGCATGGACGGTAGATCTGCGACTTGGTTTGACAGATGCGCCCTATACCCAGCCTATGGATTTGGCGGTTGCAGAAGACGGCGAGGTCACTGGCAGCTTTTACAATAGCGAAATTCTCGCTGGCCGCGCTGGAACCGCACAGGATAGAACCTGCGTTGCTTTTCGCACTACCGATGGCAGCGGTTTTTATCACACATCGGCATGCCTTGTTGATGGCAAGATGATTGGCCAAACATGGTCTGAAGGCCGTAACTTTGTCCTGCCCTGGACTGCTGAAAGACCCTGATCATGGATTTTATCTCAATTCTTTCGATCTTCGTGATGGCCTGCTTTGTGGGCTATTACGTCGTCTGGTCAGTTACCCCCGCTTTGCATACGCCGTTGATGGCAGTGACCAATGCGATTTCCTCGGTCATCATCGTCGGCGCTCTGATTGCGGCGGCGGAGGCGGGCAGTCCGGCGGCCAAATGGCTGGGGCTGGCGGGGGTAGTGCTGGCAAGCGTCAACATCTTCGGCGGCTTTGCGGTGACCGAACGGATGCTGGCGATGTATAAGAAGAAGGAGAAGAAATGATGTTCTCCTTACTTTCCGGTGCAGCAGGCGCTGCGCATGCGGTGAACCCTTGGGTCGCGGTTGCCTATTTGGTTTCCGGCGTGTTGTTCATCCTCGCGCTGCGCGGCCTTAGCTCTCCATCGACCAGCCGCAGCGGCAACCGCTTTGGTATGCTGGGTATGCTGATCGCGGTGGTCACAACGATGATCACGCACGATATAGCTGGAATCTATGAAATATTGATCGCCATTGCGATTGGCGGGCTGATCGGTTTCACCATCGCGCGCAAGATTGCGATGACCGATATGCCGCAGCTGGTTGCGGCGTTTCACTCGCTCGTGGGCCTTGCCGCTGTCTTGGTGGCTGCGGCTGCTTTCATGAACCCTGATGCGTTCGGTATTCTTGACGCTACGGGTCAAATTCTCGCGGTCAGCAGGGTCGAAATGGCGCTAGGCGCGGCGATTGGAGCAATTACTTTTTCCGGTTCGGTGATCGCTTTTGCCAAATTAAACGGCAATATGTCTGGTTCGCCGATTATGCTTCCAGGGCGGCATATTATCAATCTGGGCACACTGGCGGCTATCGTGGTTTTGACCGGACTTTACACTGTCAGTCCGATGGGCGGCGCGGGTGAGGGCTGGATGTTCTGGGCGATCCTCGCCGCAGCATTTGTAATCGGTTTCCTGCTTATCATTCCGATCGGCGGGGCGGATATGCCGGTCGTGGTGTCGATGCTCAACAGCTACTCCGGCTGGGCAGCGGCGGCGATGGGCTTCACTTTGCACAACACCGCGATGATTATCACCGGCGCGCTTGTGGGTTCTTCGGGTGCGATCCTCAGCTACATCATGTGCAAGGCGATGAACCGCAGCTTCATTTCGGTGATTGCGGGCGGCTTCGGCGTGGAAGCAAGCGCTGGCAACGGGGAAGCGCGCGAACAGCGCCCTTATAAACAGGGAAGCGCAGCCGATGCCGCGTTTATGCTGGAACAAGCGGAAAGCGTAATCATCATCCCCGGCTACGGCATGGCGGTGGCGCAGGCGCAGCACGCACTTCGGGAGATGGGCGATTTGCTGAAGGAAAAGGGCATCAGCGTAAAATATGCCATCCACCCCGTTGCAGGGCGGATGCCGGGTCATATGAATGTCCTGCTGGCAGAGGCGAGCGTGCCTTATGATGATGTGTTCGAGTTGGAAGACATCAATAGCGATTTTGCACAGGCCGACGTTGCCTTCATCATCGGCGCGAACGACGTGGTCAATCCGGCGGCCAAAACCGACAAAACATCGCCGATCTACGGTATGCCGGTGTTCGACGTCGACAAAGCCAAGCAGGTCTTTTTCATCAAGCGCAGCATGGGCGGGGTCGGTTATGCCGGGGTCGACAATGATGTGTTCTATATGGACCAAACAATGATGCTGCTGGCCGACGCCAAAAAGATGGTCGAAGAAATCGTGAAGAGCCTCGATTGATGCACCGCATAATTATCGCGGCGCTACCAGCGTTGCTGCTCACCGGTTGTATCGAGAAGATCGCCGAAAGCCGGGTGCATTCAGCCTTGATCGAAGCGGGGCTTACCGAAAAAAACGCAGCCTGCATGGCGGAACGGATGGTGGACCGGTTGACCATCAGCCAATTGCGAAAGCTGGAAAATCTCAAAGCGCGAAAGGGTGAAAGTGAGAAACCCGTAAAGCTGATGGAATATGTCGAACGCGTCCGACGCGTCGGCGATGCAGAGGTGATTACCGTGACAAGCAGTTCTGCTGCGCTTTGCGCAATCGGGCTGGGTTAGGCTTAGGGCTAGCCTAACTCAAGCCTTGGTAAAATTGGCGGTCTTGCAAAACACCATCACGCAGCCTTTGACCTTTAGTCCACTGCCAGACCGCCAGACCTGCGCGTTGAAATAGCGACCGTCTTCGGGACTGTAGCCTTTGCCCTTATATTGCGTTCCATCGGCTGCGAGATTCCAGAATATCGACAATCCGAGCAAACGGCGGCTACGCTTTGTTTTGTCGGGATTTTTCGTATCGATCGCTCCGCCCGCAGGCTCTGCCACAAGAAATTTTGCAATCTTGCCGCACATTGAAGCACCGCATTTGTAGAACTGGATGATCGATTTGCCATCCTCGGTTTTCCAATTGCCCTCGATCGAAGCCGGAGCGGCGAAGGCGGCACTGGGCAGGCACATGAGCGCAGCCGCGCAAAGTGCCATTTTTCCGGAATTCATAGCTTCTATCCTGTTTTGATGCGATTGTTCCAACATTAACATTGCAATGCGGGACTTGGTTTCATTGCTCTTTTGAGACACAATGCACGGTAAGAGGGAGAATTGGAATGATGAAGCTGAACACGATGTGTCTTGCGATGTTGTCGGCAGTAGCAATTTCTGCGCCGGTCGCTGCCGAAACTTTGACCGTGGAGGCCGGAGAAGGCGCTCAGAACCGCTTGCAGGAAGCGCTCATTCTGGCTCAACCGGGCGATGAAGTGGTGCTGGGGGCAGGGCGTTTTGATTTGACCGATGGCCTGTCGCTCGATGTCGACAGCGTGACCATGCGCGGCGCTGGTATGGGTCAGACGGTGCTCGATTTCACCGCGCAGCAAGGGTCTGGCGAAGGTCTGTTGGTAACATCTGATTTTGTTACATTGCGCGATTTTGCGCTTGAGAACCCGAAGGGCGACGGGGTCAAATCCAAGGGCGCCGACAATATCGTCTATCACCGTATCCGCGTGACATGGACCAATGGCCCTGATGCCTCGAACGGTGCCTATGGAATTTATCCGGTCGAGAGCACCGGCGTTTTGATCGACGGGTCGAAAGTATCGGGCGCATCTGATGCGGGAATATATGTCGGCCAAAGCCGCGATATCACTGTGCGCGGCAATATTGCCGAAGCCAATGTCGCCGGGATCGAGATAGAAAATAGCCGTAACGCGCTGGTCGAAAACAACATTGCCACGCGCAATACAGGCGGTTTGTTGGTGTTTGACCTCCCCAACCTGCCGGTCATGGGCGGCGGCAATGTTATCCTGCGCAAGAATCTGGTGATCGACAATGATACGCCAAATTTTGCCCCTCCGGGCAATATCGTGGCCGGGGTCCGGCGCGGTACCGGCATTCTGGTGATGGCCAATGACGGCGTTTTGGTGGAGGATAATATCCTCGACAATAATCCCACCGCGCATGTGATGGTGGTGGCCTATAGCCAAAAATTCGATGATAAGACCTACAATCCCTATTCGCGCAACGTCGTGATCGGCCCCAACAGTTTCGGGCGCGGCGGAGATGATCCGCAGCTTGACGGCGCTGATATGCTGCTCGCAGCCTTCGGCGGGTCATTGCCGCCGGTTTTGTGGGACGGTGTGGTGCAGGGCGATAGCGGCCTGACCGTGGCAGAGGGCGTTGCCGGTTGGTCGCTCAATCTTACCGCTCAAGGTCAGGATATCGCTGAGGCGAATCCCAGTCCGCTAGAGGTTCCAACGCCGAGCTTCATTATTGACGAAGCAAGCGTTGGCGCACCGGCAGAGTTGTTGGCGCGGATCGCTGGATGAAGCGGATCCTGCTCCTTGTTGCGGCCCTGCTTTCGGTGAGCGCCGCGCTTGCCAACCCGCGTATATCGCAGGTGAATGATGCGGTAGTGCTGTCGGACACATTACCGCGCAATCTGGATGATTACGGCTTCTTTGCCGATGTGCCGCGCCAGCTTCCGGCCGCCTCCGTCTATGCCTACGAACTCAATACGCCGCTTTTTTCTGACGGGGCAAGCAAGGACCGGTTTGTCTATGTCCCGCAGGGGAAAATGGCCAAGAGCAAAGGCGAAGGACTGATCGAATTTCCGGTCGGCTCCGCTCTGATCAAGACCTTCTCCTTTGGCGAGGGCGCCAATCGCCGCATGATCGAAACACGGGTGCTGCTTCACCGCGAAACCGGGTGGCTCGCATTACCCTATCGGTGGAATGAAGGACAAACCGAAGCCACGCTTGCAGTTGCCGGTGCACGTCTGGATGTGACCAATGCCAAGGGTGAGGCGTTTAATTACCGCATCCCCAACAAGAACCAGTGCAAGGAATGCCATGGTCTTTCAGGCGCGGTGACCCCTATTGGGCCAAAGGCGCGCAACCTTTCGCATGAATGGCTCGAAGGAATGACTGCTGAGGGCAAGATGAACAAAATTCCGGACAATGCGGATATTTTTACGCAATGGGCCGAACGCGGCAATGCCAGAACTACTGATGCTGCACGCGCTTATCTTGATGTGAATTGCGCCCATTGCCACCAACCGGGAGCAACCGCCTCCAATTCGGGCCTCGATCTGCGGTGGGAACAGGATGAGCCTCAAAAATTCGGTATTGCGAAACGGCCGGTCGCCGCCGGACGCGGATCGGGCGGATTGCTGTTCGATATTGTTCCGGGCAAGCCCGATGAGTCCATATTACTCCACCGGATGAATAGCGATGAACCGGGCATCGCCATGCCTGAATTGGGTAAAACAACCGTCGATGACGATGGAACAGGAATTGTCCGGCGCTGGATCGCGGAGATGCAATGATATGAAACGCCTCGGAAAAATCCTGCTTGTTGTTGCGGCCTTGCTAATCATTGCCTTCGTCATTTTCAGGACACCCGATACCGATCCCGCCGAGATGCGGGCGAAGTATGGCACAGCGCCCTCGCAATTTGTCGAGCTTGATGGCGGCCTGACCGTCCATCTGCGCGACGAAGGGCCGCGCGATGGTGTGCCAATAATCTTGCTACACGGCTCCAATTCCGATCTGCTGACGTGGAATCCGTGGGTCCAGCGGCTTTCGGATACATACCGGATCATCCGCTTTGACCAGCCCGGCCACGGACTGACTGGTGCCTCTCCCGATGAAGATTATTCTGTCGCGACTTATGTCAAAACAATTGACCGCGTGGCCGATAAGCTGGGCCTTAAAACATTCTATCTCGGCGGGAATTCGATGGGCGGCGGACATACGTTAGCCTATGCAATCGAACATCCTGACCGTGTTCGGGGATTGATTTTGGTGGATGCTTCGGGCGCAGCGCGTATGCAATCGGCAGACAAGGACGAGGGCGGAAATATCGGTTTCACCATCGCGCGAATGCCCGGTCTCAATCAAATTATGAAGCACATCACGCCGCGCAGTGTGGTGGAGAAGAGTTTCCGCCAAAGCGTGAGCAATCAGGCGATTGTTACGCCTGAGGCGGTCGACCGATACTGGGAAATGCTCCGTTATCCGGGCAACCGCGCGGCGACGATTTCCCGCTTTAGCAGGCCCAATAAACCATTTTCATCCGAGCAATTGGCTGCTCTCAAAATGCCCGCATTGATTATTTGGGGTGATAAGGATGCGCTGATACCTTTGGCCTCTGGACAATGGCTCGGCCAAAACCTGCCGAATAGCGAGATGGTTGTCTTCAAGAATATCGGCCATCTGCCGATGGAGGAAATTCCCGATGAAAGCGCACAGGCAGTAAGAAGTTTCATGACAAATGCGGCAGTAAGCACTCCTGCAAATAGTCGGTAAATAATCTTTGCTCAGCTAGACGTTACGGTAGCGAATGAATAGGCATAACGGCTTGGGTAATCGGGCCAATTCTATGGGGGCTACAAGTGCGTAAATTAGGACTGATCGGGGGTATGAGCTGGGTCTCGACCCGGACGTATCTTGAGCAGATCAATCGGCTGGTACAGCGCCGGAAATCGCCGAGAACAACTGCGCCGACATTGGTGGATAGCCAGAATTTTTCTGGCTTGCATGGCTCGTGCGACAGCCCCGATTGGGACGGCGCTGCGCAGCAACTGGCAGAATCTGCCAAACGGCTCGAGCAAGCAGGCGCCGAAGGTTTGGTGATTTGCGCCAATTCGATGCACCGCGATTTTGACAAGATTACAGCTGCGGTCACAATTCCGATACTCCACGCTGCCGATTGCATTGGCCGCGAGGTGGCAAAATCTGGCATGACGAATCTGGCCTTGATTGGCCGCCGCAACGTGATGACAGAAAGTTTCTTCCGTCAGCGAATTGTCGCCCAAGGGGTTGATCTGATGCCGCCCGATATGGGCAATGTCGAGTTGATCGACCGGATTATTTGCGAAGAATTGATGTCTGGAAAGGCCAGCCGTGACGCAGAGCGACAATTGAAAACAATCATCACGCAAAAGGAGCAGGCAGGGGCCAGCGCGATAATTCTCGCTTGTACCGAGCTCGAACTGATCGTCGATGTTAAGGCCAATGTTCTGCCAATTTTTGACTCCGCACGGATACATTGTGCCGCAGCGGTCGAATGGATTTTCGGTGAGGATTGAAATCGCCGGTTTCTAAACCGGTGTTGCCCGATTGTTCCCGTTGTCGGGCTTCGGCATACAGCCTAAGCCGCTTTGCAGTATGACCCGATCCTCTTTTGCCTCCGATCCCGCTGCATCGCGCGGCCGAGAATTTCCGGAGAACCGCGAGGGCACCCGCGGTCCGCGGAGCGAATATCAACGTGACCGGGACCGGATTATCCATTCGATTTCGTTCCGCCGTCTCCGCAGCAAAACGCAGGTGTTTATTGCCCCCGATGGTGATCATTACCGCACCAGATTGACCCACAGCCTGGAAGTGGCGCAAATTGGACGGGTGATTGCGCGGGCACTAGGCCTCGACGAAGATCTGACCGAAGCGCTCTGTCTGGCGCATGATATCGGTCATCCGCCGTTCGGTCATGCGGGGGAGAAAGCCCTGTCGCATGCGATGGAGAAATACGGCGGGTTTGATCACAACGCCCAGTCGCTGCGCACGCTGATGCGGCTGGAATGTCCCTATCCGGACCATGACGGTCTAAATCTGACATGGGAATTGCTGGAGGGGTTGGCCAAGCACAATGGTCCGGTTGCAAGCCCGGGGTGGGCCTTGGCCGAGCTCGACGCTGCTTTCCCGTTTGATTTGGACAAATATGCCTCTCTCGAAGCGCAAGTCGCTGCGGTGGCCGACGACATTGCCTATGACAATCACGATATCGATGACGGTTTGCGCGCGGGTTTTCTCGCGCCCGATGAACTGCTGGCGCTGGATTTCGTCGCTGACCAGTGGCGTGTGGTCGAGAAACGCTTTCCATTGGCGCCAAGGGAGCGCCAACTGCGCGAATTGGTGCGCGGCCAGATCGGATTGATGGTGAATGATGTCCTGGAACAAACCAAAGTCAATCTAGCTGGGTTGGAAGCTGCTGATGATGCGAGAAACGCGGGGCGGACACTAGCCAGCTTCTCTCCGGCCATGGCAGCGGAAGAACGGCAATTGAAGCGTTTCATGTACGACAAACTATATTATCATCCCGAACAGCTCACGACTGCGGAGAAAGCGCGCGATGTGGTTGCGCGATTGTATGCGGCTTACGAGCAGGATGAGAAATATCTCGGCGCAGGGTGGCGTGAGACTCTGCCTCATACCGAACCTGCCCGAAGCCGTCATATCGCTGACTATATCGCAGGGATGACTGACCGTTTTGCGATTGACCAATGTAAGCGTATTTACGGAAATGCGCCTGAGGGTTTGAGCAATGTCTAAGCCGCTACGCGTCGCAATCGTCGGTGCGACCGGTTTGATCGGTCGTTCGATCATCGAACAAGCTTTAGGACGTGAAGACATCCGGCTGCTCGCGATTGCCCGGCGGGAGATCAAACTTCCAAAAGGATCAGCAATGGAAATGGTCGTTGCTAGCCCCGGAAAATGGGGGGATGTTTTGGCACGGGTGAAACCGCAAGTCCTGGTCAATGCGCTGGGCACAACCATCAAAAAAGTCGGAAGCGAGGATGCTTTTCGAGCAGTTGATCAACAGTTGGTGGTGCAGACCGCGCGAGCCGCATTGGAGAATGGTGTCACGCGGATGATAAGCGTCAGTTCGGTCGGCGCCGATGCCTATTCCAAGAACTTCTATTTGAAGGTCAAGGGCGAGGTCGAGCGAGACTTGCTCAAAATAGGATTCGGCCGACTGGATATTCTAAGGCCCGGACTTCTGAGAGGCGAGCGGCTTGATGATCCAAGATTGGCTGAGCGAACGGGGATGATTCTCAGCCCGCTTGCCGATCTGATGATGCATGGTAAATTTCGCAAATACCGCTCGATCTCAGCCAAGCAGATAGCGGATGCGATTTTAGCGCTTTCGATGCGAAAAGCGGCAGGAAAATTTTTCCATGAACACGACGCGTTGATCCGCGCTGCACATAGTTTGCCGCAAATACACAGCGTGATTTAGGAGTCAGGGTATGTGGGAAGCAATCTTCAGTTCGGTCAACCTTCTGGCGATGGCAGGTTGGCTTATCCTGATCTTATTGCCCAGAAAGCCGCTGGCGCTGAGCGCAATCCTCTATCTAGGGGTTGGTTTGCTCTGTTTGGTCTATGCAGCGGGTTTGCTCTCAATTGTGACCGGCATCGTCGATCCGGTTGGACCTGAGGGTGCAAACGCAAGCTTCAGCACTATCGAAGGTGTCCGCGGGATTTTTGCATCCAATGGAGGAGTTACTGTCGGCTGGACGCATTATCTCGCCTTCGACCTGTTTGTCGGACTGTGGATAGCCAAAGACGCTGATGCCAAGCAGGTCTCACGGTTTGTGCAGGCGCCAATCCTATTCGCAACCTTTATGGCGGGGCCGGTCGGATTGTTTGTTTGGCTTATCGTTCGCGAACGCCGCGCGCGCAAATTGGGACGAATGAGAGCTTAGGCTCTGTCGCCCGAGTTTGTTCACCGAGTACCGACTTTTTCTGACGCCAATTAACCGCGAATCCGACCTATCAGGTCAGATCATCGCCTGCTTGACCAACAGATTCAATATCGCGGCCAAGGCCTTTTACGGTGTTACAAGCAGCGGCGGTCAGGGATAATGCGGTAATTCCAAGAGCAAGGATTAGTTTGCGAAGCATTGTAAGTCCTTTCGCGGCAAAAGTGCCAGACAGATATCTCATAACGTCTCGTTTCTGTCTCGGTTCCCTCAACCGTCGAGGTTTACGAGATTCTTTCGTTTGGACATTCGATGCTCGCGCCATGCAATGGTCAGGCCTGCTGCAACGATTAAGGGTGCGCCGAACCACGTCATAGATGGCGGTAGATGGTCAAATATCAGCCATCCAAATGCAGTCGCCCAGATCAGCGATGAATAATCCATTACGATAACGCTCGAGACTGCGCCAAAACGGAGTGCGTTCGTTAGCAGGAACTGACCCAATAGGCCCGAAATTCCTAGCGCCGCCAAAACCCCCCATTGGTAGGGCGATGCTGCGCTAGTGGAAAATGGGAGCCCCAATGCGAGCAATGGGAGGCTAAAAGCGGCAAAAAAGAACACGATAACCAGCGAATTTTCTGTCCGGGTCAAGTCGCGGATCTGGATTGAAATCAAGGCAATCATGAATGCTGCGCCCAGAGCGCATAAAGCGCCGTAAAGTGGCACGTGGCCATTGCCTGGTTGTGCGATGATGATCACACCAGCGAAACCGGTCATGACCGCACCCCAGCGCCAGATGCCGACCTTTTCCTTCAACAGGATTGCGGAAAGAATCACCGCCCAGATAGCGGAAGTGAAACCGAACGTTGTTGCTTCTGCAAGCGGGAGGAGGGTGACGGCGCCGAAATTGAGGAACATCCCGCACAATCCGAACATCGCACGTTGCAAATGTTTTCCCATCCGTTCTGACCGCAAAAGATGCAAATTGTGGTTTAATGCAAGCCACATGAGAATGATCGGGATACTGGGTAGCTGGCGCCAGAATAATATCTGTACCAGTCCGATACCGCTCTCGCTCGCCAGTTTGACCATCACCAACATCACCGAAAGCATGAATGCAGCGGCGAGCCGGATGAGCAGGGCAAGGATCGGGCGCTGCCCGCTTTGGCTATCTGTCACCAGCTTGCCATAGTGAATGCGGTGGGTAGAGCAAGAAGCGCCTATTGCTACGGCCGTTTTGCCTACCCATATGCGCTCGATGAAGCGGGTGCATGATTTCCTTATTTTCGCGAGCGACGCGGAGTTACTCGGAATTTGGGGGCTGGCGCTGCTCCTGATCGCTATTGCAGCGCTGTTGGCAGAACGGCGCCGCAACAGGTTGGCCAGTTTCGACCGGGTCGGCTGGGTCCCGTGGACGGCGCTCTATATGTTCAGCGCGATGATTGGTATGGCTTTGCTCGCGCTGGCGGCAAAGGGAATCGCCGCCAGATGACCTTCTTGAATTACAAGCACGCTTCCAGATAGGCTTGATCGAAACCAAACTGGCGTGATTTTTCCAGCGTGTAAGGACGCAGGCCTGACGCGCGAAATTCACCGATGATCTTGCCGTCATCATCTTCGTCCAGATATTCGAATTTGAACAATTCCTGCGTCACGATCACATCGCCCTCCATCCCGATTACCTCGGTGATGCCGGTGGTGCGGCGCGAACCGTCACGCAGACGTTTTACCTGCACGATCAGATCGACCGATTCGGCAATCTGACGTGAGATCGCCTCTTTCGGAATCTTGATGTCGCCCATCAAGATCATGTTTTCCATACGCCCTAGGCACTCGCGTGCCGAGTTGGCGTGAAGCGTACACATGGACCCATCATGGCCCGTGTTCATCGCGGCGAGAAGATCGAAACATTCCGCGCCACGAATTTCGCCGAGGATAATCCGATCAGGACGCATACGCAGGGCGTTCTTCACAAGGTCGCCAATGGTAATCGCGCCTTGCCCTTCCAGGTTTGGCGGGCGGGTTTCGAGCGGAAGCCAGTGCGGCTGCTGCAAGCGAAGTTCCGCGGCATCCTCGATCGTCAGCACGCGCTCACCCGGATCGATCATTTTCGACAGGGCGTTGAGCATGGTGGTTTTACCCGAGCCCGTACCGCCTGAAATGACGATATTCATGCGGCAGGCACCGGCAATTTTCAGCGCAGTGGCCATCTTGCTGTCCATCGAACCGAAGTCCTTGAGCATATCGATGGTGATCGGCTTTTCGGAGAATTTACGAATCGAAATCGCCGTGCCTTTGAGCGACAAGGGCGGAACGATCACGTTCACACGCGAACCGTCTTTCAAGCGGGCATCGGCCAGCGGCGTGGTCTGGTCGACGCGGCGGCCGACCTGGTTCACGATGCGCTGGGCGATCTGGAACAAATGCTGTTCGTCACGGAAGCGGATCGGCGCAATGACCAGCTTGCCGCCTTTTTCGATGTAGGTCTGGTCGGGGCCGTTGACCATAATGTCCGAAATATCGGGATCATTGAGCAATTCTTCGAGCGGACCAAAGCCGAGCAATTCGTCGATCAGCACTTTTTCCAGCGCAAATTGCTCGCGCCGGTTGAGCGTGATCTTCAACTCGGCCAGCACTTCCATGATGATCGGGCGGAATTCTTCCGACAATTCTTCTTTGCTGAGCGTGGCCGCCGCTTCGGGATCGACACGTTCAAGCAAGCGGGGAAGCACCTGCTCTTTGATTTTGTGGACGCTTTGTTCAAAGCCGCCAACTTCCTGCTGGCCTTCCATGACCGCATTGGCGCGATCGGCGAGGCGAGTCATAGCATCGGATTTGTTCGCCAAAGCACCACTTGATTCGCCTGCGGTATCTTCACCGGGCAATGGCGGAAATTGATCTCCGCCGGGCAAAGGTGCCTCTACCTTTTTGGGCTGCATATCTCCGCCCTTCATCGGGCGTGCTACACCGAACGAAGGCCGCGCGCCGGAATTCATCCCAGCTGGCCCGTTTTTACGTCCGAAAGCGCTCATCTGGCGTCCCCTGTCTGTGGCTCCCGCCACCAAAATCATTAAACTCTGCTGGCCTAAGTTGGCGAAGCAGTTGTCATCAGAAATGGTGAATAGGACGGAAACCTTATTTTTTTCTAAAGACACAGGCGCGTTCGTGCTGGAGGCAAACCAGTTGTTAACCATCAATCTATAGAAATATTATGGAAATTGTGGCCGGTTCAGTTGGCCAATCGATTGAAAGCCAACCGGAAGGGTTGACAGTGAAGAATGCGCTGAAATTCGAACTTTTTCGGGAAGTACCATGGCAGTGGGTGTTGTGGTGGGTTC